>CAZUKZ010000006.1:0-32400 GCA_964621125.1 Candidatus Woesearchaeota archaeon | reverse complement strand
TTGCTTCATTAGGTATAATGTGGCTTCAACCGCTGTAGGTATTTTTTCATTTAATTGGGATAGTAATTCCCTTACCCTGTATTTTTCCATACATGTCCTCTTGGCTATCCAATCAGCTTGATCGTCTATATATTCAAGCTGGATAAGGAAAGTTACCTCTGTCTTGTTTTTTTTAAGTTCATTACCGTGCGAGATTATTTCTGATAATAAGGCTGCTTCTGTTTTTAAGATTAATTCTTCATCCCTATATTCTCGTTTTTTCCATTGTATTTGTATGTGGTGGGTGTTGGTATATGCTTCAATATCTTTATGTAGGCACTCATGTTCTAATGTATACTTATCTGAACCGGAGGGTAATAGCACCAACCCTGGCTTGTTGAGCATAGGGCTTTGATTACTGTGTCCAGAAAAATTGGCACCTCTAAAAGCTACCCCTAATAGATCTTTATCTAGTTGGAGTTTTTCTTTTACCTTAGCCCACTTATTCTTTTGCAGCATTAGGCCTACGGCAGTTGTCTCTATCCCATGTTCTTTTTTGTATTTTCTTATGAAATAATTTGTGGGCACAACTTTTGCACCTTCAAGGTCTTCAATGCTTATTGTGTATTCTTGTGCAAAGGTATTAAGGGCAGTAACCACCCTTCTTAGGCTAATCCTTAGGGCTTTCCGTGATTGGCGTGCAAACATTACTTCTTTATTTTCCACATCTTGTTTGTGCCTTAAGTTTTGGCTTATCTGGTATAGGAGCCTCTCGTGTCTTCTCATAAAGGTTATAATGATTTAGACCTTAATAAACCCATGAGGAAAACCTATATCATTTTTACAAATAATTAATATAACTTGCCGCCCTCCAACCTTTTTCTCAATGTAAACTTTTATATTCTTATCAGTATTTCCATTAGGCTATGAGAAACAAGAAACTCCAACTTACAAAACAACGTAAGATAGCTAGGGAACGGATAGCTCATTTATTTGATTTGGCAGGAACTAAGTTCTTAGAGGGAAGGAAAGACCTAGCAAACCGTTACGTATACTTAGCTAGGAAGATTGCTATGAAAGTCAACGTGAAAATATCTCCTGTACTTAAGAGGAAATTCTGTAAACACTGTTATCATTTCCTTTATCCTGGCAAGAACCTGAGAGTAAGGACTAAAGATGGTAAGGTCATATATTATTGCTTAGATTGTAAGAAGTTTATGAGGTTTCCATACATTAAAGAGAAGAAAGCTAAAAGAAACTGAACCTTTTTTTCCTTTTAAGTTTTTCAGGACAAAGCGTTTTGAATATTGGCAGCCACTGCCTTTGCAGGAACTCTCTTTCTTTTGCCATCATATGCCCGAACCCCCTATTCCTAAGTTCCCTTGTTACCACCCCACCTGCATGCGGATGTTTGTACCTCTGTTTATGTGGAGAGTTGAATCCGTGAGAATAGTGTGTAAGTTCATGCGCTATCGTAGTGTCTATGATGTATTCGGGGATAGATTCATGCTGGAACAGGCCGTTAATTGCAATCTCTGTATCTTTGTTCTTCAATCTTTTGATATGACCAAACTTGTTTTTCCATTTCCCCTTGAATCTTATAACTACATTGTTTAAACGTTCAATGTCAGGGAACAGTAATTCCCAAATCTTGCTCAGCCTTTCAGCCAGCCACTCATCATCTCTCATAATAAGGCAATAGAATTTAATGATTAAAAAATATTTAGATAATAAAAAATCTAATTCTTCTTGAACTTGGCTATATCATCAATAAGATCGACGTGTCCTAAGAATAAGACTCGGCAGCAATACCTTTCTAAACCCAAGTCATCAAGGACTTTTTTTCTGTCTTCACCTTTCTCAACTCGGGCCTTGAATTCTTCCCATAGGTGGGCTACTGGTTTTCCGCAACTTATGCATCTGATTGGAATTATCATTTTTTGTTTACCTGTATGATTTTTGCCTTTTGGCTCTTGGCTTAGAGTCGTTTGGCTTATGTGGTTCGTTTCTCCTGCTGTCCTGTACTAAGAGATGTCTGTCATATCTTAAAAAGTCTTGTTTTAATTTTTTGTCTTTAGCGTAATTAACTAGGCTTCTAGCTATAGCAAGTCTTGCTGATTCTGCTTGGCTCTGCCAACCGCCGCCACCCACAGTAACCTTGATGTTCACCTTGTTTGCTAGTGCACCTGCTAGAATCAATGGTTCTCTTATTCTTTCCCTTGCCACTGCAGGTTCAAAGACATCGAGGAGTATGCTGTTTATTCTTACTACACCTTTACCTGCTATGACTGTAGCTCTTGCTTTAGCCCTTTTTCTCTTTCCTGATTCGTGTGATATTTTGCTCATTTTGCTCCTAAGTATTCAGATAATTTTTTTAGCATTATATATTTTGTTGTTGAAAGCTTAGATTTGTGTGCCATCTCGACATTCACTGTTTCCTTGCCTTTCATGCTTTCTGGTGTTCCAATATAGCATTTGACTCTCTTTAAGGCCAGTCTTCCTTTCTCTTGCTTGTGAGGTAACATACCTCTGATTGTTCTTTTTAGAATAAGATGCTCTTTTCTTGGGAAGAATGGGCCTTTTCCAGGAGTTCCCCTTCCTACCCTTCTATGGGTATACTTCGCAAGTACTTCTTGTTTGCTTCCTGTAATTAGCGTTTTCTCTGAATTGATTATGTCAACAGTCTCTCCTAATAGGGCTTTCTTGGCTACAAAGCTTGCCAGTCTTCCCATTATTAGATCTTTTGCATCAACTATCATCCTATAATCCTCACTTTCTTCCCTTTTGGATTAGTTTTCATCAATTCTTCTATGCTGATTGCTTTACCCGAAGCATTAATCTTCTCTTTTGCTTTTTCAGAGAAGCTATAAGCAGCGATTGTAATCTTGTTAGTAAGTTCTCCTTGTGATAGGACCTTTCCTGGGACGAGTACAGTTTCATCTTTTTTTACAGTTTTGTTTATCCTGTCTAAGTGAGCTTTTCTTCTCTGCCTAGTGGATTTACTAAGATCTTCTGCAACCCTTTTCCAAATCGGAGCCTTCTGTTTAACTGAAAGCTTCCTTAGTTCTATTATCAGCTTTTGCAGCTGAATGTTTGTGGGTCCTGTTCTTTTTGCCATTTTTTTCCTTTATGCGGGGGACAGGGTTTGAACCTGCGCAGGCACTAAGCCACTAGGCTTTTGAAGCTCGGCATCCAAGCCAGGAACTTCAGTTCCGCTGCCTCAACCTAGCCCATTTGACCACTCTGGCACCCCCGCGTTAAGAGAGGGCTGGGATCATTTGATTTTCTTTATCTGTTCTTGCAATCCAGCAAGCTGTTTATTGAATACATCAACCGCAGCTATTAGCATGTTTCTAATGCTTAACTGCCCCCATGTTTCTAATGTTATTATGAAATCTTCTGTACTACCCTTGACCTGTATAGCTTCTGGGCAGACTTCAACACAAGCATTGCACAAGTCACACTTTGTCTCGTCTGTAACTTTAAGTTTTGTACCTTTTAGCTCAAGTATTTTTTTAGGGCACATCTCTACACACTTATTTGCATCTTTTGATTGTTTAATTGTGAATTTAGGATAGCCTTGGTAATAGAGCAATCCGGGAGTAAACTTAACATGCTTCTTTCCAATTCCTAGTACTGCTGTGGCCTCAAACTTGAGTGACTGCCCTTCAAGTAGTTTAACGATCGGTGTTTTAGGGTACACTGCCTTAACACTCGGGTCAGTGGACTTGATATCCTCTGCATGGACTGTGCACGGTCCTACCTTATTTAATGATAAAACTAGTTGGCATCTTGCACAACCGTTCCCTTTGCATTTACATTCTTCAGCTAAAGCATAGGTCTTTAGGTCAGTTGTCAATGGAATCATGCCTAACCTGTGTGCTAGAATCTCATCGTACAATGCTGAACCGTTTTCATGTACTGTAATTTCCTCTATAGCGAGGGAAGGTACTTTGTTTTTTATGATTCTTCTAATTGTGTTAATGTAATATGGGCTGCTTTTCTTTAGGATGAACTTTCCTTTCTCTTTTCCTAGTTCTAATTTTTTGAGTTCCATTTTTAAGGTCTTCTACCTCGCCTTCCGCCTTTTTTCCTACAACTGTCGTGAGGTACTGTTGTAACATCTTCGATTATTCCAATTCTTAGGCCGCTTCTTGAAAGCGCCCTGATTGCAGCCTGTCCACCAGGCCCAGCATTTGTTGGTCCGTTATGTCCACCAGGTGCTCTTACTTTAACATGTATTCCTGTTATGCCTTTGTCTTTTGCTCCCTCTGCCGCTATTTTTGCTGCTGCCATTGCTGCTGTTGGGCTGGACTCCATCCTGTGCGCTTTTACAACCATGCCTCCTGTAGCTTTGGAAATGGTTTCGGAACCGCTCAGGTCAGTTATATGGATGATAGTATTATTGTGAGATGCGTAGATATGTGCAACTCCCCATCTTAAGGTGTTGTTTCTGTCAAATCTTGGTGGTGGTGGCATTATTTCTTCACCTCTTTCTTAGGCGCTTCTTCCTTTTTTTTCGTATCCTTCTTTTTTTCTTCAGCGCCTTTGCTTATTTTTTCGAGGAATTCTTTATCTTCACTTTTATTTTCTGGAACTATTTCGTTCTTTTTCAGAATAGTCCTTTCAGGATGTTCCTCATCGTTTATTGTTGACTTTGGATTGAATGTTAATGCACTCTCTTCTTCTGCTGTAAGTAGGTATGATGGAATGTTCATCTTCTTGTTTTTTACTTGGATATGCCCGTGCACAATGAATTGTCTTGCTTGTTTTGTAGTTCTTGCCAAACCTTTTCTTACTGCTTGTGTTTGTAATCTTCTTTCAAGTATGTCTTTTATGTTAAGATCAAGAATATCTTCTATCTTTGCGCTTGCTGCCACAATGTTCAGCCTTGTTAATTTGTCTAAGAATTGTTTTTCTTCTTTTACTGCCTGTTCATCTGTTCTTGTGATAAGCTGTTTAGCTTGTGATTTAAATGTGCTAAGTTTACTATTCGCCTTCCATATCTCTTTTTTGTTCTTGAGACCGTATTCTTTGATAAGGAGTTTCTCTTCATTTATCCTTTCAGCCTGCCAAGGATGGCTTGGCGGAGAATACTTTTTTCTTTGTTTTCTTGGATCTCCCATTTTACTTCTTCTTCCTTACTCCTACAGTTTTACCTTTTCTGAAATGGCCCTTTGTCCTTTGTCCCCTTACGGGTAGCCCGAACGCATGTCTCATTCCCCTATAGCTCTTAATCATTTTGAGCCTTTTTATATCAAAATCTTTAGTGAACTTCAGGTCAGATGATAAGAGATGTTTGTCCTTTCCTGTTGCGACATCATTTTGCCTGTTTAGCATCCAGGGAGGGATATTATGTTCTAATGGATGTCTTATTACATCCTTGATTTTTTCTATATCCTGATCTGAAAATGTTCCGACCATTTTTGATTTTGGAAGGCCGAGAATCTTACATATTGTCTCTGCCATACAGAAACTAACACCTTTTATCTTTTTCAGTGCCATGAATAAAGGTTTAGTTCCTTCTACATCGGCATCAATAAGCCTTACGATTCCTTTTATTTCTTCTTTTGCCATTTTATGTAAGCTTTCAATGAAAGTTCTGCTTTTGTTTAAAAGCTTTTCTATTATTTTGTGAAGAGTTTGTACTTATCCTCTTCATTTAGCTCTGCCATGATCCTTTTGACGACTGCCTTTTCCGGATCTGGAAGTAGCTTAACCCTGCTTTTTATGTCCTCAAAGCTTTCGAACGGCTTTTCTTGCCTTTGTTCTATTATCTCCCACATGTGCTTTTTGCCTATGCCGGGTAATAGTTCTATTTGGTGCCGCCTCATACTTATCGCACCAGCTTTGTTGAAGAAATCTATGAATTGGTCTTTTTTTAGGCTTACAAGTTCGGTTATCACGTATTCCAGTTCTCCTTTGGCTGTTTGTGTCAGCCGTTCTGGAGATATTCTTCCGCTTACGTGGTGTACCTTGTCTCGTTTGCCCTCGCCAATATAAATTTCCTCATTGGGTTGTAGGGTTATGCCTTTTTTAGGCACGAGCTCGAGTAGGGCGAATGAATCTTTTCCTATAGCTTGCACTATAGCGGTCTTCCTATGCATAGGTCTTGTGTCAAACGGATACCCGTGCGGTAGGAAGTCAAGTACGATTGCATATTCTTCTTTTGCCCTTTCTCTCATCATTTTATTGCTGCTATGATCTTTTTCATGTCTTCCTCTTTTACTGTGATTGATTCTCCTGAAAGGAGGATCTTCATGCTGTCAAGGTCTTCAGGCATAATGTCTAGTATTTTAGTTATTTGCCTGTCTTTTAACCTTGGAATATTAAGTTCTTCAATTTTTCCTCTAAGTTCTTTGATTTCTTTATTACTTAGTGTCTTGAAGCTGTTGATGTACTCTTTGGTCTTGTTTGCTCGGAAAGGGAGTTCCTCATCTCTTTTCTCTATTTTCGCTATTTTGGTTTTTAACTCTGTAAGCGTTATAGGTTTTTCTTCAATTATTTTAAGTTCTCCCATTTTATAATCTCCTTAAGTGTATTGGATGTACCATGAATGTCTTTTGCTTGCTTCCGTCTGTGATGTTGACTTCATAGCATTTGCCGACTTTTCTTTTTACAACTCCTACCTTCCCATGGTATCTAGGGTGGTACATTGCTCTTTGTACTGCTGGTTCGGCCTTGAATGCTACCTTATCGCCTTCATTGAAGCCTTGTAGGAAGTTCTTGATGCTGATCTTGCCTCTTTCCCTTATATTCTTCCTTAGCTTACTTCTTGTTTTTCTTCTGTATCCGCCTGTTCTTTGTACCATTTTTAGCTCCTTAGCTCAATGAAATTGGGTTTCTTTATAAATCTTTTGTTAGAATTTACTTGATATTCTTCCTTAAATCCTCTAATGACTGGCTCAGAGCAAAGAATAGGTTTTCTGCCTCTGCTTTGCCTTCAAAATCCTTGTCTCCTTGTACGAGATTTGACTTTACTGCTTTGTCTTCTTTAATTACTATCAGTTTATCAAAATCCCCTTTTTCTTCACTTATTTTCTTTGCTTGGGATCCAACCATTTTCTTTACAACAATTAGAAGCCCAGGCTGTAATTCTTCAAAACCATCCAATTGTATGTTTCCGCCTAACTCAATCATTGTAGGGATTAAGGGGTGTAGTTTGTTTAAATAATTTTCTATGGGCTTTTTTAACTATTTTAATGGCAAGGTTTAAATATTTGGAGATGATTAGTTTTAACTAGAGAATAATTTATATTAATGGTTAAAAAAACTGAAGGTGATATTAAATGAATAAGAAAGGTGTTAAGAAATTTATAGTTGTATTTGTCGTATTGGCTCTATTGCTTGGAGCTTATGTTGTTTTGGGTGTTGATTGTAGTGAGATTAATTTGTTGTGGCAATGTGATCTAACAACTGGTTGTGAATGGGATGAGACTAAAGAGGAGTGTAAGGCTAAGGGTGGACTAACAGCCCAATTAACAGGGGGGCTTGGTGGAGGTGGTGTTGGTGGTTTGCAAGGACAGGGTACTGGTAAATTGAGTGCAACTCCTAGCAGTCCGACTAAATGGACCTCAGCTTATCCATACCATACACCTTTATTTACAAATAGTATAATAGCTAAGGACGGTAAAGGTCCTATTGCTGTTACTGGTGGCTTGTCTATAACTGGAAAAGGTAATGGTATTTATGGTGAAACATCAGGAGATAAGATGGTGGGTGTTTACGGAAAAGCCACCGGTCAAAATGGTATTGGTTTAAAAGGAGAGGCTAAATTAGGTTTACAATCTTATGGTGTTGTAGGGGAAGGTGGTGTTGCTGGAGTTTATGGGACAGGGATTACAGGGGTCACGGGATTGAGTGGTTTTATTGGTGTGACTGGGATTTCCTCAGGCCTCATCTCTCCAAGCTTGGGAGTTTATGGTCAGTCTGGGGGAGCAACTGGAACTGGAGTCAGGGGTAGTGGTAATACAGGTGTAGTGGGTGAAAGTAAAACACAAAAAGGAATAGGTGTAATGGGATGTGCAATCCCTGGATCAAAAGCTTGTAATATCCCTTCGGGTCTTAATATAGATAAAAGAATTGGTATTTTTGGGTATGCAATGCCTGATAAAACTGGAGATAATTCGTACGGTGTTTATGGATACGGGGAAAATGGTCTTTACGGATATGGTATGAACGGCCAAGGGGTTTATGGGTATGGATTAAATGGAGTAGTAGGAAAAAGTGATACTCCTGGGGGCGCAGGAGTCATGGGAATATGTTCTGGAACTGGTTGTTATGGTTTTTACACGGAGCAAAAGTCTTATCTGGGTAAGGGCTCAGATGTAGCTGAAGGTATAGGCGTAAGTAAAGATGTGGGGGCAGCAGATGTTGTAGTGGCTGATCCTTCAAAGAAAGAAGCGGTTAGGAAATCTTCAAAAGCATATGACACTTCAGTTATTGGTATAATCTCTACAGATCCTTCATTGGAATTGAAGAAAGAAAAAGGACAGCTCCCATTAGCACTAACAGGAAGAGTCCCTGTAAAAGCGTCAGCAGAGAATGGCGCGATTAAGCCAGGAGACCTTTTAACAACATCAAACACTCCGGGTCACGTCATGAAATGCAATGATAAACTAAAATGTTACGGGGCTATTGTTGGTAAAGCATTGTCAAGCTTAGATGAGGGCACAGGCAAAGTAATCGCTATTGTGACATTGAGTTGAGGTTATGAAAGAATGAAAAGACAAATTTTTATTTTTACTTTTATTTTAGCACTGTTAGCTATAGCAGTTGTAGCCCAAAATCCATGTGATAGCATATCTGACGTTAACCTTAAGAAACAATGCAAGGATGCTTTGACTAAGGGTGTTACGACAGTCACTAAAGTTGATCCTTGCAATACGATAACTGACGCTAAGTTGAAGACTCAATGTTTTGCCGCAAAAAATCAAACTATAACTGTAACAAAGCCGTTGGATCCATGTGACAGTATGGCTGACGCTAAATTGAAAGCTCAATGTAAGAAGCTAAGCGCAGAGGCGAAGAAAAAAGCTGCTACTCAGATCACCCCAAGAACTTATCCACAAAGTCTATCATGGTGGATCTGGTTATTAATTATCTTAGGATTGTTCATTGTTTTTGTTGGAATTGGTTTGGGTTTGTTCATGCTGATAAATAAGAGAAAGGCAGGTGGTAATAATGAATAGGGTTTTACGTAAAGGGATTTTATTGATGTTAATCATATCAATATTTTTAGCGAGTTCTTTATCTGTTTTTGCTGCTACATGTTCAATAGAAAACGTTGGGACTGGTACTTGTTCTAAGTCTGGTAATTTTGAAGTATTGAGAATGTCAGACAAGACTAATGCTCATGTTGCTATGCCAAATAAGGCGGCTCTTTTAACAACAGCTATTGGCAAGAATATAGGCTATTATGATATTCCTACTTCCAACACAGGATTTACGCATGCGTTATGCTGTCCAGGAGTCATTGCGTCAAAGAAGCAAGTAACAACAAAGGATTTCCTAATCTCATTATCCTCAATTGACAATGGTCATGCAAGCAAACAGGAAAAATATTACTCTAATAATGTGTACCTATTCTCGGCCATAAATATAGCGTCCTGTTCCGTTTCATCTGGTTCATGCACTATCGGTTCAGCTATCCTTTCTTTATCATCAGATAACAATGCTCATGTTGGAGGTCCTAATGATTATAATACAAAGGTTTGTTGTTCTTTCCAGAGCGCTTCTCCACAGGAACCAAAAACTGACTTGCCTGTGGGAAGTTTATGCAAGTCAAAGGAAGAGTGTAGGGCGGGGTTGTATTGCCAAGGTGGCGTTTGTGTCAATTCATGTAAAAATTTTGGCGAGCAAGACCTCAAAAACTGTAAAGGAAATCCTCAAGAACCATGGTGTGGGGAGGATGGTTTCTGCGGCTGTCCTAACTTAGATAAAGCTAAAGGGGAAGAGAATTGCAAGGAGTGGACTAAGAATAAGTATGGGTCTTGTGGCTTGGATAGGTGGTGTGGTGGCTTAGGTGCTAAGTGTGAAGTTGATGAACAATGTCTTAGTGGTAAATGTAAAAATAAAAACTGTACGGCACCAACAAAGAAAAAAGCAGCTGGGACAAAATTTGGCGGTCAGGCATGTACTTCTGGTTCAGAGTGTAAGAGTGGCGAATGTATAAGAGAAAAGTGTGCTGGGTTGATGGGGGATGCCTGTGTCAATTCGAAATGTAAGACTGGATTACTATGTATAAATAATAAATGTGTATCTTCTGGAAAATGTCAACTAGCCAACGCTTTATGGTATGATGTTGTGGGTGAAAGTAAACTAAATAAAATAAATCTTAATAAGACGAAACCTGGAGATATGCTCAAGGCTTACCTTTATGTTAATGCTTCAGGAAATTGTGAAAATAAGGTTGTAGATTTTGAGATTTATTATATAGATTCAAATATAGTCAAAAAATTTGTTGAGTCAATAGAAAATGTCACGATATATTCAACTAGTGCAACTACATATGGTGCAATCAACAAGAGTGCGATAACTTTATGGAAGAATATGAATAATAGTAAAGTGCTTAAGGATATGTTTAAGAAGGGCAGTAAGTTCGCTTTCGTAGCCAAGGTAAGGCCTTCAAAAGGCATTCTCAAAAAATCAAGCGTCTACACTAGTCTTGTTATTGCACCATTAAAAAATCTTTCTCCGCCAGCAGGGTACGAAAGTATTTTGGGAAGTGATAATCTGGAATTGTCAGCTTTGACTTGTAAACCTGATCCGATTAATACGAAAATAAAAAAGCTTGCAGAAGATGCTTGTAAAAAACTCAATGCAGCAAGTCTTATTGGTCAGGACAAAAATTGTAATGGTAAGGATGACTGTTACGAATTTTTGGTAGCCTTGAAAAAGCAGCAACAAAAGAAGAAAGGCACACCTTCAAAAAACCTTTGGGGTGGTTATGGTTCATTATCCAATTATGTGAATAAGGTATGTTACTGGAATTGTAAGGATGCTTCTTGGGGAACATGTGATGCGAAGTCAAAGACAAAGAAGAGAAGCATAGGGGATTGTACAATTGGAACAAGTATGAGCTTACCAGCATCTTGTAAATGTTCATTGGCTCCAAACATAAAATCATGTCTTCCTCCAATAGGTTTACCAAAAACTTCAGCAGCTTGTGTTCCTGAACAGAAAGAGTTTCCGTTCTTCTCAGGCTGGAACATAATCTTTGTGATCTTCCTCTTGTTCGGATACTATATCTACAAAGGAAAGAACTAATTTTTTTCTTATATTTTTTTACTTACATACGCACCATCTAACCTATACCCTAACTTTTTCTTATAATACTCTCTTACACCTACTCCGCTGATTACTAAAATTTTCTTAGCATCCCACTCTTCATGAGCAACCTTCTCCGCTTCCTTCATCAATCTTATCCCCAAACCTTTATGTTGAATTCCAGTCCCTTTCTTACCTAACCCTACACTAGAAGAATATACATGTAACTCTCTAACTCCAATACTTCTATCTGTGATCTCTTTTCTGAAAGGTTTGTAAGGTTTTCTCATCCTTAGAAAACCAAGCAATATATCGTTCTTCACATCTTCTAATGCAAGGAACTTTTCTTCGCCGCTAGAAGCTACATAATCTATCCGTTTCAACTTGATGTTATCAAAACCAAGCTTCTTTCCTCTAGGCTCCCTGCATCTTATGCACCTGCATTTAACCCCTCTCTTTTGCATTTCCTCATCCAACTTCTGCCTTAAGTTTGTTATGTCCACACCAGCACTAGTCACTTTTGTTGGCACATCACGTTGTACTCTCATAACTCTACAAAATTCAGGAATAAATTTCTTCCCTTCAATAATTCTATCGATTGCTTCTTTAGTGCTTATGGGTTTAAACTTCCCTTTCTTATATTTCTCATATAGTTTTGTTCCAGGCATGACCATGCAAGGATAGATCTTTAATGCATCTGGCATAAAATCAGAATTAGTGAATAGTTCTTCAAACATCTTGCTATCTCTCTCTTTTCCAACCAAACCTGGCATAATATGAAAACCTACTTTAAGGAATGAATCTTTCAATAGCTGTGTAGCTTTAACAGTGTCTTGAATAGTATGTCCTCTTTCAATTTTTTTCAAAACTGAGTCATAGACACTTTGTACTCCTAGTTCAACTCTTGTGCATCCAAGATTCAGCATATTATTAATTTCTTTCTTTCTTGAATAATCTGGCCTGGTCTCCAAAGCTAACGCAACACACCTTACCTTACTTTTCTCATTCCTTTTCATCTCTTTCCCAAGCTCGCATTTGCCCTTCAATTTCATCAACTTCTTTTGCACTTTCCTAACCCTTGCTTCATCCTTGACATCAACAGGCAGTTCAAAGAATTCTTTAAACTTAACAAAATCAAATTCTCCTTTAGTATAGAATTTGGAAAAATCATTCATGGCCTTGAAAGCATTTTTAACAAAATTCTTCTGATACCTCAAATCAAAAGAAGGAAAAGTTCCCCCCATAACAATCAGTTCAACCTTATCGAAATTCTGGTTCAATAAAACATACTGCTCCAGCCGGTTCATGACTTGTAAATATGGATCATACTTATTGCGAATAGCCCTCATAGTTGCAGGCTCATTGCCAGTATAGCTTTGCGGAACATCTCCAAACACAGAACCCACACCCCCTGGACAAATGGT
The DNA here is from genome assembly GCA_964621125.1 of Candidatus Woesearchaeota archaeon. Lineage (GTDB taxonomy): Archaea > Nanobdellota > Nanobdellia > SCGC-AAA011-G17 > GW2011-AR17 > CAZUKZ01. The sequence continues at coordinate 19,729 of CAZUKZ010000006.1, read as the reverse complement.
GCACTTCCCATGCTTGCATTTAATTGGTTTAGTCATTATTGCGACAGGAGCCACTCCAGAAATCGTACGTGTAGGTTTTGTTATAAGAAACTTTAATCCTTTTAGATTTTTCTCATTAGCATTTGTAAATATCTCTATAATTGAGGGCAATTTCTTCAGCTTATATTTCCGGCATACTTCCCTCCTAACCTTGAGGGCTTCACCTACTGTTTTAATCTTCCTCTTAATAATCTCATCTACAATCTCATCATAATGCTTTTGCTCCATCTTATTCAGGAAAACAAAAACAATTAAATACCTTTGTGTCATAATCTAGCATATGCCAAGAAAAAGAGGAACAAACATGCCACTAGAAAAGCTATCACCTTCTCCTTTATGGAAACGTGCATTCGCTTACATAATAGACATTTTGATAATCCAGTTCATAATCATCATGCCTTTCAAACCATTATTATCAGCTTCAACTAATATAAAGACATTCGCAGCATTCAAATCTCAACTTCTAGCACAAAGCACAGGAGAACTGTTAATAGTAGGCATAGTTATAGCTATCTTAAGTATCCTTTATTGGGCTGTATTTGAATACAAGTTCAACCAAAGCATAGGAAAGATGGCTTTCAATATATTTGTATCATCACAAAGGAAACAATTGACCTTTGTACAGTGTTTCCTGAGGAACATATCAAAGATATCCACTTTGGTTCTCGTAGCAGATGCGCTTTACATATTGCTGACAAGAGGCCACCAGAGATACTTGGAGAGATTGAGCATGACAGAAGTGCTTGAAAAGAGGTGGTTCCTGTGAATCGTTGGCTGAAGATTATACTGTACTTAGTCATGTTCTGGTTCATAGCTTTCATAATTTCATCAATACTTCAGTTTGGTAACATGGATGTGTCTGAGAAAATAAAGGTTATTCCTATCAAGGGAGTTATATCTTCTTCCGATAGTACACAGTTTAGGTCTGTAGCTAATTCAGGCAATATAATCAAGGAACTGGCTAAGGCAGAGCGCGACTCTAGTGTTAAGGGTGTTATTCTTGAGATAAACTCTCCTGGTGGTGAGGTTGTCGCTTCCAAACACATTGCAGACGCTGTCAAGGCTTCAAAGAAACCAGTCGTCGCTTTGATTGGCAGTGTTGGTGCATCTGGCGCTTATTGGATAGCTTCCGCCTCTGATGTAATCATAGCAGATCCTCTTTCAACGACAGGCAGTATAGGTGTTTTTGCATCTTACATTGATTTTGCTGGTGTAATGGATGATTATGGTGTAAACTACAATCAACTAGTTTCAGGTAAGTACAAGGACGTTGGCTCTCCTTTCAAAAAATTAGAAAAGAAGGAAAAAGATTTATTGCAATCTAAGCTTGATAAAATCCATGATTATTTTATTGAGGATATATCAAGGAACCGTAACATATCAAAGTCCAAGGTGAAAAATGTTGCTGACGGCTTCTTTATGCTAGGGATGGAAGCAAAGGACGCGGGGTTGGTTGACCATTTAGGGGATATTAGGATGGCATTGAATATAACTCGTACATTATCTAAGTCGCCTACGGCGAAACTTTACTATGTTAAGGAACCTAAAAGATTAATGGACTTGCTTTCCAAGTTAGGTATGAGCTCTTTTTATCAGATGGGTTTGGGCATAGGCGATAGCATAGTCTCATCTAGAATTGCTTCTTCATTTAGAATAGATGCTTAGTTGAGAAAACTGAAGGCTTTCTTGTTTTTGATGTTGTATAAACTAACGAGTTTTTCTTTCCCTTCTTTTGTCTTGGATAACTGCTTAACGAATTGTTTGTGTTTATCAAATATTGAATCTATAAACTCTGTGTGTATCCGTTTCCATTTAGTAGGATTATCTCTCACAAAGTTAGCCCATCGGACTATTTGGTCCTCATGGTCTTGTCTTATAGCCGCCATTTTTTAATTAACTCTTTGATAGTCTTTATTTTATCCTCATTTATTTTATCGGAATATACTATTCTTAAGTGTTTTGCATCCTCCATATCCTTTGGACTTTTTAGTAATTTTTCTTTGAATGCGATATTTGTTTCAATATCACTAAACCAAACATCTAATTGTGTTTGCTCTATTTTAGTTCTGTTGTCTAATTGGAACTCATCTAACTTATCTTTTACAAACTTTATTTCCATTTCTGGTAGGGGTGTATCTTTCCATACAAACCTCAAGGATGTATTGTTTTTGAGGTAATTATATATGTTTTCTACATTTTCAGATTGTATACAAATAAATCTATTTTTCAATAAGTCGGTGTACAAGTCTCTGAATTTATCAATATCAATCCTTTCTATTATCATATCTATATCTTCAGTTCCCCTGGTTCTCCCAGATGCTATAGCGATAAAGCCGCTTACAACAATATATTTGCAGTGTTTTTCAATTATCCTACAGAATTCTAAGCAGAATCTGTCCAGGATGTTCCTATCACTGATTTCTCTATTCATATCATCATTTAAACCATTCATATCTTTTAAGCCTTGCCTTTCATAACCAAAACCCTTATAAATGCTGTATTTCCTAAAATCATTGGCAGACTAGGCCGGTGGGCTAGCCCCTCATTGTTATCGCAAATTGGGCTATATGGCGAGGCTGAAGCCTGGGAGAGGTATGGGTTTTCATTGCGGGTCTTGGTCCGTACGTTGAAACCTTGTCCTGCAGGGTCGATGCTTTTGGGAATCAGGTCAGGCGGGGAACCGAGCAGCCTTAACCTTGGGTGTTGGCGCTTGTAGGGTTGCAGGGTGGAGGAAAGATCAAGAGCAACCTTCAGTGGAGATTTGTATCCATCTTGGGTGTGTCTGCCTTTTCTTTTCAAATAAATAGATTCAATAGGAAAGCCACAAGGACTATGAGCAAGACACTTATAACTACATAGGCTATGGTGCTCCTTTTTCCAAACTTTCCCCAAAGCATGGACAGTTCTGTAATGTCTGTTGCGACACCTACCATCATAATTGTAAGGACAACTCCTAAGGTGGCACCCATTTCATATAATTGTCCTGCGAGAACAGTAAACCCTTCGCTGCATAACTCTATAACAGTCGCTGCAGGAAGTGTTATCAAAATTGGTAAGAATGTTCCCATGCTGCTTCCCAAGAATTTTGCTATTATCTCTGTTGGTATGAACGCTTTCAATACAGCTGCTAACAGGACACCTATGAGTATGAACTTCCCAATGTCTTTCAGGATATGGTACATCTCTTTGGGTATGTTAAAAAGTACTCTATGGCTCAAGCTTTGCCTTTTTATCCCTTGTTTTATAAGGCATTCAGTACAAGGTTCATTCTCTTTGTGTTTATGTTTAACCCTTTGTTCTAGTAAATCTTTATTCTCAAGCCGTGCTAGTATCAAACCGGAAAAGAAAGCAATCAAAATAGAACATGTAAATAATAAAATTGTATTTGTCCAGCCTAAAAATTTTGATAGTAATAAAATGTGAAGAAATCCTGCCCATGGTGTAGCAAGTAGCATGGTTAAAGCGGTGGCGGTTGAGGCTCCTTTTTTCCTGAGCATTGCAACTATGGGGATGGCACCGCAACTGCAGACTGAGATAAAAAGTCCGACAAATGTTGCTTTCAATATATTTTTAATCTTGTTTTCTTTGAAATGTTTAAGAAGCTTTTTTGTTGGAACAAACTCTTGTATTATTGCTGCTATTAGTAGTCCTAAAACAAACCATGGTAATAGGTCTTTCACTAACTCCAATAGTGCATTAAGGTAGGTTGTGATATATTGCATGGGTCAGATTTCTTTCTTGAGTGATGTTTCCAACTGTCCTATAACATTACCAAGATTGGATATGATAAGGGTATAAAGTTTTTCGATTATTACTTCATACATGCCTTCTTTCAATGGCCCTGTACAGTGGTTGAGGATGCCTGATATTTCAATTGTGTCGGCCTTTTGGATATTTGTTTTAGGGATTTTGCACTTCATACTCTTACCTTCAAGGCGTGCCACTTTTGTAGTATCAACTCCTGTGGCCATTTTTTTAAGTTCTATCTTTATGTTACAGTGTTTCCCATTTGATTTATAGATTGTATACTTGTAATAATTCAGATTTTGGAGTTTCAGGTATGTTGTAGGGCTACAATCATTTAAGGCTTTTTTAAAGCATGTTTCGTTCTTGCATTCTTTTTTGAAAACTCCAAAAAAAAAGAGTAGGATTATTATCACAAAACTTATCATGAGGGCTCCTAAAATTTCTTTCCAGCCTATCAATCTCTTTTTTTTTTGCATATACTAATAGAACTCATGTAACTATTTAAAGGTTTCTTGGTAGGGTATTATAATATAAAAAGATAAAAAATAAAAATTTATTTACAAGTTTTTGCTTGTAAGTATTTTTGTCCCTCTTGCTTCAGAAGGTTTTACTGTAGAATCCATTCCAACAACAAACTTGGTGCTTGTCTTCTCTGCAATAGTGACTACTTCCTTAGTTATGCTGCCATCAAATACAACTGCAAATATTCCTGTGCTTAGGTTCTTCATAGTTGTAACAAGTTCAGTGACAGGTACTTTGCCCAGTACATTGAGCTTCTCATCAAGGATGTAAGCTCCCCTTGTTCCGACAAGATCATCCAACAATTCTTTAAACTTGACTTTCTGATCATCTTTAAGCAAAACTTTTCTTGGTGCCCTTTCCTTGTTCTGGTAAGGTTTTCTTGGCGATGCCCTTGGGCTTCGTTGTTGGGTTTTCCGGTTATCTCTGAACGAGGATTTAGGTTTTAGCATGTTTCTTTTTTTAGGAAGGTCTTTGATATCCATCTTTGCTTGTTCCGCTGCAACTTTACTTCTTAAGGCCTTATGGATTTCTTTTTTTGTGATTTCCTCGACTTCCTTGCCGTCAGGTGCTTTGATGACAAAATCAATCTCTGCCACACCCATAGCTTCTTTTATTATCAGATCACCGCCCCTGTCTCCATCAACAAAAAGGGTTGTTGTCTTTTTTTTACTTAATTCCTTTACTGTTTCTGGCATACTGGTGCCGTTTAATGCTATTGTATTTTTAAAACCATGTTTCAATAGGTTCAACACGTCTGCCCTTCCTTCAACTATAATCACTTCTTCTGACTCTTCGATGCCTGGTCCTGCTGGTAGTCTTTCTTTACCATATTCAGAAATTCCCATCATCCTTACGGAATTGGTTACTTCCTCTGTGATTTCTTGGGAGTCTGGTAACACTTCATCAGTGAGTGTCTTCAATAATGATTTAGCTCTATCGATAACAAACCTTCTTTTAGAAATCCTTACATCTTCTATTTTTTCAACCTTCACTTTAGCATTACATGGTCCGATTCTTTGGATAGTTTCCATGGCTGCTGCGATTATGACGGTTTCTGCCTTGTCAAGACTTGACGGTATAATTATGGAGCCTTCTGATTTTCCTTGTTTAGTTTCGGTATTTACCTCAATTCTCCCAATTCTACCGCTTCTTTGCAGTTCCCTCAATTCTAAGTCTGCTCCCAAAAGTCCTTCTGTTTGGCCGAATATGGCTCCTATGACGTCCGGTCGGTCTACTACGCCTTCAATTTGAATATATGTGTGAACAATATATTTTGCTGATACTGGGCTTATTTTTCCCATTTTAATCCTCCTTGGGTCATTTTTTGACCTTTTTTCTTAACCAAGTTTAAAGAACAAGACACTAACTATTGCTATTTTGGGCTATTTCCCCCTTTTAAATCCAATTCTAGCTTTTTTCCTAAATCCAGGCACTATTTTGTGGTGAATTATGAAATGATTAATATTATTATCCTGTACTTTAAATTAAAGGTTATATCGCCCGCAACACTAACTCCCAAGCTCATTGCTTGGCGTTGCCGTCCGCTCCTTTGAGTATTCTCGTGGCGGGCCTTTGATAATCCAATAAGTTCTTTGTTTAAAAGCTTTATGGTTTTGAAATTTTTCAGTGATATTTGTTTGGTCTGTAAAAGTTCTGTTGGGTGATAAGTCTAGTAGCCCACCATGGGAGTAAGTCCTTGTCGTTGTTGCTTTGAGGTAGATGGGAGTTACCACTAACCCATTTGCGTAGATGTCACACGACACGCGACAAATGTACGCATAGGGTTTATAAACATCCTCTAATTTTTTACAATTGGGTGATAATATGGATATTAATCCAGAATTGGCTGAAATTGCAGGGATTCACGCTGGAGACGGTTATATGCGTTATATTGGGAAAAGAAAAGAGTTTGATGTTAGTGGGAACTATGAAGAAAAAGACTATTATAATAATCATGTGATTCCTTTGTTCAATAGATTCTTCGGGTTAAAGATAAAAGGAAGGTTTTTTCCTTCAAGAAGGACTTATGGTTTTAGGATAACCCACCCTAAAGTTTTAAAGCAGTTATCTGGTTTGGGATTTCCTTCTGGTACTAAATCATTAACAGTTCGTATTCCAAAAATAATATCTTCATCAAGAAAGAAGGAGATTTTTTGTTCTTTTTTGAGAGGATATTTTGATACGGATGGATGCTTGACTTTTATGAACCGCAAAAATTCTCAGAATTATCCTGATTTTAAGAGAAGATATAACTATTATCCTCGTATAATATTAAAATCAGTCTCTCAAGGGCTGATAAATGATATATCTAAACTACTCAACAAATTAAAATTTAGGTCTTATATTTGTAAAAAAGTCTATAAAAATAATAATTGGAACGATTCTTACGAATTGTATTCTACAGGAGAAGGTAACTTAACTAAATGGATGAGTCTTGTTGGAACAAAAAATCCTGTTAAATATTCACGTTATTTACTCTGGAAAAAATTTGGTTTTTGTCCTTCAAATACAACTTATAACCAAAGGATTAATATATTAGAAGGAAAACTAAATCCTTATATGTGTCAAAGACATTTCAAGAGCCCGTGATGTAGTCTGGATAGCATAATTGGCTTCGGACCAATATACCGGGGTTCAAATCCCTGCGGGCTCATAATTTTAAGTTATGTGAGAGCATATGTAATTCTGAGTTAGAAAGTTTAAGTAAGGTACAACTAAAACGTGTCATAACAGAGTGTAATAAAGTCATGAAGAAACGTTTTAGGAAGTTAAAACAACCCAAGTACGGTAACATTAACAAAGGCTTCACAGATGCTGAGTATAAGCGCTTTATAGCCTGTGTACGCAACGAAAAAGCATACTGTGCGTTTCTCCTCATGGCCAACTTAGGGTTAAGGGTGGGGGAGGTAGTGAAGCTTAAAATAGATGACATAGACTTCTATAATCGTAAGGTCAGAGTAAGTACAGAAAAAGCACACACTGGTGACTTATTGTACATGCATGATAAAGTTCGAAATTTCCTTAAAATGTGGGTTCAAAAACTTCAAGATGAAATACTTAGTAATGCGGGGTATATACTGCCTAGTAATAGGAAAGATAGAGAACATGTAAGTCCTAACTGGCTTAGAATGGAGTTTAGGAAAGCGTGTAAGTTAGCGGACCTTAACATGTGGTATGATTATGCTGAGGATGATAATAATGCAGTTGCTAAGAAGAATGGTAAGAATAGGAAGTTGTATCGTTTAACAACGCATAGTTTAAGACATTACTTTATAAGTAAAGTGTACAATAAGTGTGCAAATCCGTTACAAACGCAGAAGTTAGCTAGGCATAGGAGTTTTAAGAGTACACAAACGTATATTCACCAAAGTCAAGAGAAGATTGACGAAACCATGAAGTCTGTGTTTGAGTCTGAAGGTGTGGATGTTAAGGAAAGTAAAGAAGCTGAAGATTTTGTTAAGTTCTTTAAAATGTGGAAGGTGATGAGTGATGTGAGATAAATATTTCTAAAAGTGTTTATAAGGATTTATAAAAAGGTTATAGGAAAGCGTACAAATATATATAAACTAACATGCACATTGTAGTATCTATGTTGTGGCCAGAACAGGTCATGATGCATAAGAAAACAAAAAAAGAAGTGAAGAAGACTTAAAAAATCTAATTCTTCCTTCTTTTTAATCTTTGCTAGACTTAAGCAAATGCTCATTTATGTAGTGTGAGCTTTAGGATATGCAGGAAATAAAGAACTTAAAAAAATAAAATCGGGTCTGGACACCCGTTAAGCTAAATTTGTCCAGATAAGAATAAATGGAGGAAATAAAATATGAAACAAGAAATAAAATGGGAATTATTCGATTCCCCGTATGTAAAATTGGAAGACGCAGAACCTGTAGATCTAGTCTTAGCAAACTGGACACCCATAACTAAGACTTTCGAAGGAAAAGAAACCCCTGGAGTAAGGTTTGACGTTAAGCAGCAAGATGGTAGGGAAGTAAATAAAGTTTACGATGTAACATCTCGTATTCTAATACAGACGCTAAAACCTTTTGTTGAGTCTGCTGAGAAGGAAGGAAAGTCTGAGTTTAAGTGTAGGATAATTAGGACAGGTACAGGGACTAGGACGGCGTATAACGTCAAGGGATTGGAGGCTTAAGGCTTCCTTTCCCTTTTTTTAAAAGAGGTATTGAACATGAAACTAATTATAGATTCAAGAGAACAAAAACCTTATATTGAATTTTTTAACAGACTTAAGTATCCATATAAAATTAAGAAACTTAATGTTGGGGATTACAGTATAGTTGGATTTGAAGATAAGTTTAGCATTGAACGTAAAAGCTTACCAGATTTCATAAAGAGCATAACTTGGGAATTAGATAGGTTTGAGCGAGAATTGGTAAGAGCACAAAATTATGATTATTTTGCTATAGTAATAGAAGCAGACTTTTATGATATAGAAAATAGAAATTATCGGGCAGATGTTCATCCATCAGTGATCTTAGAAACAATGTTTAAGTTAAGCACTAAGTATAATACTAATATATTACTTGCTGGTGCAAGACATGGTGGGGCCTTAGCTGTAATCAAACTAGCAGAAGGGTATTTGAAATGTAGAGGGGGTGGGATGGATGGAGCTAAGTGAAGGGTTTAAGAAATACAATAAAATTACCTTCCAGTATGCCACTCAGATTGAAGAGTATTTTAAAGGTTGGGGGATATTGTTCATTTCAGTTATTGTTTCTATCAACTCTATTAATCTCAAACTAAAGAAACAGTATAAACGTAATAGTTTATTGGTTATAATAAATAGGGGGTGTGCTAAGAGTCAAATCTTACTCAATGTTTTAGCTAAGAATAACCCTAAATCATTCACTATACTCCCTAGTAAGATGTTTGAGTCTGAACTGGTAAAAAAACCAAAGGAATACTTCCATAATAAGATCTTAGTACATGACGACCTTATCACAGCATTTGGTGGGCTAAGTGTTAAGCAAAGAATGCAATTGGTATCCTTTTTTACTGAGTTGTTGAGCGATGGGAAGTACAGTAGAGACCAACATAAACTTGAGGGCATAGATACCTTATGTATCTGTGGCATGGCTCTGGAAAATTACCGAGAGTATCACAAAGAGCTGTTTGACTCAACGTTTTTGGATCGTTTTATAACGACAAGTAAAAGGATATCTAGGAATGATAAAGAGTTGATACTTGAACATGTGAGTTCACTTAAAGAAAGAGCTGTTGAAATTCCAAAGGTTAAAGTTAAAGTGGGTAAGCGTAAGGTTGAGGTTAAGCTCAATTTTGATAAAGCAATACGCAAAGAAATCGATAAATTAGCCATGGAGCTGGACGATTATGGGATTATGAGCTCAGTTAGAGCGCAAAACTATATCGACGTATTTTGCATGAGTAATGCTCTATTAAACGATAGAAAACAAGTGTTAGCGTGTGATTTGGAGTTGTATAAGATGATACACAAGTTTAACCTAGCTTCTGATTTGAGAGCTATTTCGATTAAGAAGAAGATAAAGCAATCTTTTGCTAAAAAGCCAAGGTTGAGTGATGTAGATAGGTTAGAGAAATTAAACATTCCTAAGACTACGTATTATAGACTAAAGAAAAAACTTAAGCAAGGAGGGGAAATATAGTGCCAAAGTTCCATGTATAAGACACACTACCTATAGGTAATATCACATACGTGGAACTTTGGAACTCCTAGGTTACAATGACAAGAAAATATACATTATCTAAGAAGGCGTTGGAGCAAAGACGTAAAGTGAGTTACTTTAGAAAACAAGTGTTAGAACGAGATTATTATCCAGTCAAGATTAAAGTTGGGAGTGGGGTGGGTGGGGGGGAGGGTACTAGTCAGGAAGTAAATATTTATGTGCCAAAATATTATAAGGCTAGAGCACTAGTTAAAAAAATATGGGATACAAACTTAACTAAAGGGGATTATGATGAACTAATTAATTCTTATGTTGAACATTGTCATACAGAAAATATGGAGTTTAAGGAATATATTAAAACTAGGTACTTTTTTCTAGATGTTGAAGCATTTTAGTATGTGCTTTAGTAGATTTCGACGATTATTTTGAAGAGAAAGTAAGGGGATTTTCAAAGGTAAAAGTTGGTGGTAAACGTGTCTTTTTGTTGGAATAAATGGCAGAATGTGTGTTAAATGGGAGATTTTGACATAGTTTTTTGTGTTAAATGAGCCTTTATTTGAGACTAACTACCTTAGATCTAAGCTTATCTTTCTTCTCAGTAATTTTAACAAGGCTAATAGCTTCTAGAAAATCTAATGCATTTATCAAAGTATCATGATGAGCTATCTTAGTGGCTTTCTTCAGTTGTCCTAGAGTCATACTTTTACCATGTAACTGATCCAATATTTTCAACTTTAACTCATCACATTTCAACATATAATTAATACGAACTAGTTATTATTAAACAACTATTTAGATATTATTAAGTAGTTAGAAAAGCTTAAATACTAATGATGTTTGTTAAAGATAAGGAAATAGTGATAGTATGGCAAGTGAAAAAGTTAAGAAAATTATGGTTGTAAAAGAAAAAAGAAAGGTTAATTGGACGCTTCTGCTGTGGTTTTCTTTATTCTTGGGGTGGGTGGGTGTGGATAGATTCCTATTAGGACAAATTGGTATAGGTGTACTGAAGCTACTTACTTTTGGAGGATTGGGAGTATGGTGGTTTATAGATCTAGTCATGATTATGTGTTCATATGAATTTAAAGGGATTAAATGGAAATTCCCTAAAAATCAAACAAATAAGACAGCTAACATTATTGTAGTCATAATCATATTACTATTATTCTTTTCACCAATTTATCTTGGTGATAATGATGCTAAAAAAAATACAACAGTAAAATCAAAAGAGATAATAAATGGAACAATAGAAATAAAGAAAGTTGAAGTTAAATTAGGAAATTTATATCCAATTCGGGTGGAAATTGTTAATACTGGTACTGTTACATTAAAACCTAAGTTCGACTATAAAGTAAAACTAGACGGAACTCAAGTATGTTCTGGTAGTTCTCGTTTATCTGATTTTGGTAGTATTGCGATTAATCAGAAGAAGGTTGATGAAATAACCTTTTTAGGTTGTATGTTTACAAAAGATGGGGATTATAAACTAACTATTGATATGTTAGATTCAAGTTTTAATATTATAGACTCAGAAACGAAGGGCTTTAGTGTCAATTATTGGGGTAAGATTATACCTAATTTTTAGGGGAAGTGATAAACATGGTTAAAAGAAATCTAACAGAAGAATTTGATCCTAAAATCCACGTAAAAGAATTTAAACGAACATGCAAAGAATGCGACAAAAAGTGGCATGTTTTAGCTTCACGTGAAGAAAAACTTGAAAAAGATATGAAAAGCAACAAAGCTGAACAATTGACTGCTGCTTGTGGGATGTGTGGGGGGAACTGGAATGCATTAGGTGCTTCAACACAAGCAAAAAGGAATGAACATGCATTAACTGATGAATTAACTCGTCTAAAACAATGTCCAAAATGTAGTTCGGGAAACTATTCTGAGGAAGTTATTATTTATGAAAAAAAAAATCTTTTAGTTATGTTTTCAATATTTTGTATTAAAAAGATCTGGCAGAACAAATTAGGAATATATTATAACAATAAAAAAAAAATAATTTGTAGATTTTATCCTTCATGTTCAAATTATGCTCTTCAAGCATTGAGTAAGTATGGTTTTTTTGAGGGTTGGTATTTATCAATAAGGCGAATAAAACAATGTAATCTTAAAAATACTAGTTCTTGTATTGACTATCCTTGATGTTGTTTAGTAATCTAGAAAACTAAATCAAATTATTTATTAAAAATTATTTCGCACTTTTGAGAAATTAATTTGGCGTTTTCTAAAGGAAGATAACCTCCTTGAGTTTCTTGAAGTTTTATATTTTTATCAAAATAAAAGATAGTAGATATTTTTATAGTTGGCTTTGATAGGATTTCTCCTGAATCAGAAAGTTCTGTAGAAATATATTGAAACTTTTTACAATAAAGATAATTTATATTTTGTCCTTTAGTTCTGCCGAAAGAACAAAATTTCCCATGTCTAAGAATTTTTTCATTTTGGGTAAGATTGAATTTCTTTTCATCCTCTATTTGACTAGAACCAATTACATATTTAGTATGATTAAATTCTTTTGCAGGAATATAAACATAATATCCTATAGTGTCACCTGATTTTAAATACCATAATCCTGGACTAGAATTAAAGCTATTGCAATCAATGAGTTTTTCTTTTTCAAAACTTTGAGGCACTTCAGAACACCCAGATATAAATATTATAGATAAAATTATAATTAAGATTATTTTTTTCATATATAATTGATTACTTAATGCTGAGATATAAATGTTTCGAAAACAAGGGGTATATGTCTGGGAATAAGTATTAGAGGGTGATATAAATTCGAGAGAATTGCATTTATTATTCTTTAGAATCTGCTTGATAACCTTTGCATCCCATCTTGCCTTACCTCCCCACCCACCAACGCCTCTCTAACTTTCCTCTGAGCTTGTCTAAGAGATATTGCTTCCTGCTCCGAGTATACTTTACACAACTCTGCTCGTTTAATCTTACCTCCAGATTGTTTAATGATTTGAGTGATTTTAGTTCTAGGTATCTGTGGTTTTATAATCCTCTTACTTAACCTCTTAGCGATTGTCATTAACTCTGAGTCTAAACCATCAAATAATAACTTTAACCTAGCAAAGATTTGTACTGTTTTATCATAACTCCTTAAACTAACATGTTGGTGATTATTGTATTCATTGTTAAGAGTATCCTGCCAGAATTGTAGTATTTCTGCAGTTTCCTCATTACTGAGTATGATGGTAGTAGGATTCATTCTACATTCAACAATTTTTTTAGTTATTTGCTCCCAAGCTTCATAGTCTAACTGTATGTCGTACTGTCGTTTCTTGATGTTAATTGCATCTTCTTTGGTAGGTTTTAACGTCAAAACGACACACCGATCAAGATTAGCCTTCAAATGTTCATCCCTTACAAATAATTCTCCGCTCTGACCAACGTAACTATTCATGCTCATGATAATATTACCTCTAAACCTAACAAGCTCTATATTCTCTGACTCTCTAGTTGTCTGCCAACTTACAACACCACTACCAAAAAGCATTTGTCTTAACAAAGCAGTCATGGTTGGGTCTTTCATAATATGTTGACACTCATCCACATAAAACGTTGAATCTGGGTGGGTGGTTAGGAGGGTGAACAAAGCTTTAGCAGTGTACACACCACAAACTGGTTTTATGAAGGGTAAGTCACAGAACTCTTGCATGAGTCTGATTAGTTCAATGGTATTGTAGCTTTTTCCTGACCCACAACTGGAGTGTAAGCTTAAGTTCAACCTTTGCCTAGAATGATCAATTATCCTACCATTTAGCTGTGACTTAACAATATGCTTTTCACCGATTAGTGCCAAAACGTGTAACCAAACAATCTGACTATCACCGTATTCTTCAATAGCGTGAATGAGTTTAGATGGTTGAATGGGTGGGTTGGTTATATTTTCGGTTTGCATAAAACTTTTATATCCCTCAGAACAAGTATTAGTTTGAGGACTAGATCGAGTTATATCCATTTTTAGTTCTCCCTGCCCCTGCTCACTACAGTAGGGGCTAATAATTCTTAGTAAATAAGCCAAATTTATAAGTATTTGTGGAAAAGAAAGCATATATTGTATTCTTTATGTTAACGGAGACTTCAAGAATGCCAGAATGATGATTGGGGGGCGTATTGAGGGTTACTTAGTCACTTTCTAGAATGTAAGAAGTGGAAAAATAATAGCTTAATGAAGCTGTGAGGAAGTAGGAAGGTTCGTATAATATTGAAAATATAACAGATTATAAAGAATTTCATGAATATTAATCGCTTGATATAACTTTACATATGGGCTTTAATGCATCAATAGAACTATTATATTCTAAATAAGTTAGTATAATTCCTTTGATACTCTGAAGTTCAGAAAGTAGAGGTATAATTGATTTTTTTATTAAGTCTAAATCTATATGTCCTTTCCCACAATAAATTGCTATATAACCTTGACCCCAACATGAAATTTGTTCATGTGCTTCACGTACTTTACCCATGATCTTTTTTGTAAGATTACTACTAGCTTTTATAAAATCAAAATTTGAACTATATGCTGTTTTAAGTGCAATATTTTTACTAAATTCAATGTATTTAACTTCTACAAAAAATTGTTTACCTTTATGAGTGATCCATAAATCTGGTTTTTTTAATTGATTATAATCTGAATTTTCTTTGTTATTAATTATAACTTCTCCATGGTCTAACTTATGTGGTAAGAATGATACAATAAATCCACATATTTCCTTAAGGGCATATGCCGTAATAAGTTCTGCAAGAATTGCTTGATCTTGTTCTTTTAATTTTGTTTTATTTTCTCTAATAAATTCTTTAAAATTTGAACAACTATTTACTTTATTAAGTAAGTGTTCAATAAGTTTAGAATTCCTTGGTTTTTTATTCATTACTTCTTTTTCAATTTCCATCTTTTCATTAAAACAAAAATTAAGTTATAAACCTTTCTTTTAACCTACCATCCCACCCATAATTTACTATAGCTAATATTACTAATTAAACACAAAACCCACATAATAGTTCCAAAGTTCCACATTTATGATACTATCTATATATCTATATGTCTTATTTATGGAACTTTGGTACTCAACAACTATGTTATAACAATGGGTGGGGTGGTGGGATATAGTAAATCCTTAGTTAAACATTATTGTGAATCTTAATATGTTTCAAGCATAGACAAAAGCTTAGACAATACTTTAGGTGTTTCAGAAATAATAAAATCGTGATACTGTATAACTAAAACTAGAAGTATGATAATTACTGTTACAACCACAACTTTTTTCATTATTTTTTTGAATCTATTTAATCTCTCTTTCCTTTTCTTCTTAACTGCCAATTCTTTTTGCCATTCATCATACGCTTGCTTAAACTCCCTATCCGATTCAGTTTGCTGAGATTCAATTCTCTTTCTATCCTTAGCAGTTAATTTGAATACTTTAGTTCCACCACGAGTTATGCTATGAGCCATGATATAGACTCAAGTATAAATTTCATATATAAAAGTATTGTAAAACACTTCGAGAAATTAGACAAATAATCACACAAATAGTTATATATGATCTCAAATTTTAGTTTAGATATGAACAAGGAAGAAAAGATCAAGTTAGAGATTTAATTATTAAAAGATAAAAAAGAAAATTTGAAATTTGATTATACTCAAAAGATGACTGTTTTCTTAGCTTTATTAATCTTCCTAGGAACACTGGCTATAACAAGATCAAGTCAAATTAATACTTCGCATTATTTTACATTTGTATTTTTTATATTGACTTTTATCATTTTATTATCCTGGGGGTTTAGTCCTTGCTTAAAGGGTAATAAACTTGACAAATTAACTAAGGATATTCAAGAGAGATATAAAGAACTAATGGAAAAGTAAAAACATATTTATCATTTTCAGGTATAAGTTAAAGCTTTGAATTCTTTTCCTTCAACTTCAACCTACCCTCCACCCTACCACACAATATCTCAAAGAATTTCTTTTCTGCTCCTTTTAACTTATCAACATCAACTTTACTCAGCACTCTATTCAACAACACCAACTCACCATCTGACAACCTAATCCTA
Organism: Candidatus Woesearchaeota archaeon; assembly: GCA_964621125.1. Lineage (GTDB taxonomy): Archaea > Nanobdellota > Nanobdellia > SCGC-AAA011-G17 > GW2011-AR17 > CAZUKZ01. Next base: position 3,680 of record CAZUKZ010000006.1, on the reverse strand, counting down.
TTAATTGTTTCAGGGATTATGTCTACCATGGTTGGAGGGGGTGTGTGGGAGTTAATATAATTTACTTATTTAGTTCCAAAGTATCAAATATATGACACCATCTATACATAGTATGTCTCATACGTGATACTTTGGGACTCCAAGGTGTAGTTAATGTAGTGTTAATAGGAAAATAAATGGGTGGGTGAGATATAGTCACCCTTGCTTTAGAGATCTATACCATATACATAAATCTCAAGACAAATTAAGATTTTACTTTAATAGTCAAAGTATCAAGCTTTTTATCTCCAGAACAACCATTACAATTAACTTCCGCATCTATCACATAATCTCCAGTCTTCGCTCCATTTGGAACGCTAACAACAAAAGGTACAGTTATTTGTTGACCACTTTTAATTAACTTAGGAGATAATTTTGTAAGCCTATAATCAAACCATTTTGAGGCATCCATGGGATTACTTTTATAAGAGTTAATTGTAAAATAAAACTTATAGTCTTTTGAATCAGCGTTAGTTAAGATGATATTAGTAACTTCTTTATTTCCTTGACCAAGTTCAATTGAAACCTTCTCAAATGATATGCCTGTTACTTTTGGACCAAGAATGTTAATTGGAGGTTTTATTGGTGGAAGAGCTTCGTCAAGCCCTTTAAAAATTTTGGTAACAAAGACTAAACCTAATGTCAACATGGCAATACCGACAATAACTATAATAATTGTAGTCATTGAAAGTTGTATCACACCTTTCTTTTTTATTTTTGTCTTCATACCATCACCTAATGTCTATATAAACCATAGGTTGAATTGTATATAAAAGTTTCTATCACTCTGATTAAGCAAATAGAAAGACTTAAAAGATTCAAAAGCATAATCAAAATAGTAATGAAATTAATGAACAAATTAATGGTCTTATCTTTTCTCATAATCCTATTATCTTTTACAGTTATGGCTACAGATACTAGTGTATGTGTTCTCAACGGAATATGTGAACCTAGTTTCGGTGAGAATGTTATATCTTGCTCTAAGGATTGCTATTGTGGTGATACTGTATGTCATCCAAGTGATGAGAATAAAACTAGCTGTGCTAAAGATTGTTTATATAAACCCCCTCAAGTTATAAGTTATTGTGGTGACGGAACATGTAATATAGATGAGAATAGGAACACATGTGCTTCTGATTGTGGGATTACTTGTTCATGTACTGTTCCTGTGATTCTTGCTGTTATAATTACTCTTGTCTCAATATTACTTATCACAGCGCTATCTTTTGGAATTTGGAAGTTTCGTCAAAATAAAAGTAATATGGAGGAAACTCTGAAAAATAAAGAAAAAAGAAACCTTGGCAAAATAAGTTTAGGTTTAGGAATTGCATCAGTAATATTAGCTTTTTTTACTTTTGTAATGATTTACTTCGCATTCCTTGCTGTATTAGTAGGTATAATTGGAATCATACTAGGTATTATACAATGGAAAAGGGATGCAGATGGGTATGCAAAATTAGGAGTGTTGATTTGTTGCTTAGGAATAATTGTAGCGATTTTTTTAATCAATTATAATACATTTGTTCCAATACAATAAGACAACTAATTCTATATATTAAATGCTCATATTCTCTTAACATTAGCTAAACCTTGAAGTATCATCACCAAAGACAATAATAATAAAATCAAAGGGCAACTTACTAAAATAGGAACAATAAATCTTAATGATATAGCTATATCCACTATCCCCATTTGATAAGTAACAGGTTCAGATAGTAACTGAGTTCTATTTTCTGTAATTGAAGATAATGAACCTGATAAGTATTCTGATCCCCCAACTAAATAATTCCAAAAGAAAATTGTTCCCCCTATAGTTATTAATAAGAAAATAATGCCTATGGCTATTTGTATTTGACCAATCTTTTTTAAATCCATGGTAAAACTTCCCACTTTAATTATTTAACCTCATATTTTATTATAACTTCTTTTTTAAATAGGGCATCTTTTAAATTTCCAGATGGACTAAGAGACCACAAATATCCTTTAGTTTTATGAGTTCCAGGAGTTAAAGATTTGTCCTTGAGGTTAAATTCTCCTCCTCCTAGAACAAAAGTAAAAGTTCGCCCAATGGGGACTAAAGAACTTACAGTTTTAAAAGGAGTTTTAACAATATCTTTTCCATCAATGTTTATGGTTAACATGTAATATGTAAGAACATTACCAGTATTTTTCACAATAATTCTTTTTGTCCCCATAAGGTACATGGTTCCTGTCCAATGCTCCTCACCAGTCCCAGGAATCTTTTTTATTTCCTTGATTTTTTTAATAGTAAGAGGCCAAGGTTCAAGTATTTCAATAGAGGCATTTATTTTAGGTAGTGCTAAAAATTCTTGCGTTTTACAAACAACATGTTTTTCAGTTTTTTCAATAAATCCTTCTCCTGTATTACTAAAACAGAATTCAATATTTGGCTTTTGAGTAAGATTATCTAAGGCAAGATAAACTGTCTGTTTTAAATCTCTATTAAGGGGTATCCAAAGTCTTTCTTCTGAATTAAGTGCTTTATCGTGGTTAGCATCATAAATTCCATATTGATTTTTCAATTCTTTTTTTGGAGATAATACAAATGAAACTTTTGCAAATAATTGATTAGGGCTATAGGATCCTCTTGATCTTCCTTCGTATCCATAAATCTCTTTATAAGTAAAATCTTTAATCTCAATATCTTCTTTAGTAAAGGAAGTTTTGCAACTAGTAATAAATATTAATATTAATAATAGACTTGGTATTAATAATATCTTTTTCATAATTTAAATTTAAAGGTATAATATTATATAAAGTTATTTATTTCATTATGTAAAGTTTTTGAAACGTTGCAAAAATTTTACTGTTGTAGTGTCCTTTTAATTTTATCTTTTAAAGACATAGTTAAATTTTTTGTCCTCCAAAGATATTTAAATATTAAAAAACATCCTATTGTAATTAAGAACAATGGCCCTACATACATTAATAATAAATTTATTTGGAAATCTGAAAAAAATACAATAACTGCCATAATCGTATATATTGATATAATTGTCCCTGTTAATCCTGAGGCAATTAGCATAAGCATCCAGGCAAATTTTTTGTCCTTCCATAAGTTTCTTGCCCAAATAAAGATAAAAGGGATTAATAGTATAGATAGACTTATTTTCAAAATCGATGATAACTGGCAATACTCAGGATTAAATATGTCTTGTTGGATAATGGGATCTTGCCATATTAAATAAATATAAAACATAACGACTAATGTTCCTATTGCCCCTATTAAGTATAATAAGACTGAAAGTAATTTAATTCCACCAAGAGTTTCATTCTTTACAATCATTCTTTCCTCTTTTTAATAACTTAAAAGTATTGATCATATATAAAAATAACTTAATGGGTATTTACATGATTTTGGAAGATTCTCCTGGGCTGTCCTATAATAAACCTATATCTCAGATATAGTCAACATTAAGTCCCAAAGTTCCACGTATAAGACACACTATATACACATAATATCTTATTTATGATACTTTGAGACTCCCAACTTAACTAGAAGCTCTGTACTTACGTTTTACGAGAGGTAAGAGTTTAAAGTAGGTGTAAAAGTGATGTTAAGAAAGTTAAAATACGTGTAAAAATGCAACTAAAATGGTATTTTTAGGTGTTAAAATGTA
>CAZUKZ010000005.1:0-37384 GCA_964621125.1 Candidatus Woesearchaeota archaeon | reverse complement strand
ATAAAACAAAACATAGAGGTGATATTAATTAAATTTAAAGGATTTCACCAAAGCCACTCTCCAAAACCCTTTTATATTTAAAACCCTAACGTAATTATATGAAAATAAGAAGCATTTCTGCAAGAACAATCCCTAACTCAAGAAAAAAGCCCGCTATAGAAATAACGATCAACAAAAAATATACAGCGTCTGCACCATCGGGGGCTTCGACAGGATCACATGAAGTGCAAGCGTTCCCAAAAAAAGGAATAAAATTTTCTGTAGAATCCATAAACACTTCCAAAGACCTACTAGGCATGCAATTTGAGGAATTCAATGACTTAGAACAACTAGACAAACTAATTCCGACTGTAGGAGGAAACACAGTGATAGCGTTACAGTTTGCTGTCCTAAAAGCAATATCAAACAACAATATCTGGAAGTTTCTCAACCCTAAAGCAAAATCATTACCGATCCCTGTAGGGAATGTTGTCGGGGGAGGAGCACATACAAAAAAAATTTCAACAGACATCCAAGAGTACTTACTGATACCTTCATCAAAAAGTTTCTATGAAAATGCGTTCATCAATTCCTACATTCACAAGAAGGCAAAAAACATTGTCCGGGCTACTACACAGACTGATGAAGGGGCGTGGATTCCAAGGCTGTCCAACCTCGAAGTCTTTGAAGAACTGGATAACATGATAAGCGACAAGGACAATACACTTGGGTTGAAAGTCCATTTGGGAATAGACATGGCTGCATCTGAACTATGGAACGGGAGGAGCTATATCTACAACAAGTTCTCTAAACAAATGCCTAAAAGAAAACTTTCCAGAAAGACACAAATCGAATATGTCCAAGGTATAATCAGAGATTATAAGCTAGCGTATGTAGAGGATCCTTTCCACGAGAACGATTTCGTAAGTTTCTCAAAAATCCAAAAAAACACATTAGTATGTGGGGATGATCTTATCACAACAAATATTGAGAGATTGAAAACAGCCATAAGGCACAATTCTGTCAATTGTGTGATAATAAAACCAAATCAAATAGGATCTATCGTTAAGACATACGAAGTCGTAAACCTTGCACATAGAAACAATGTCAAAACCATAATTTCACATAGGTCAGGGGAAACTATGGATAACACTATAACACACCTGGCTGTGGCGTGGGGAATCCCTTATCTCAAATGCGGAATTTATGGAAAAGAGAGGAAAGCTAAACTGGATGAAGGTGTAAAGATCGAGAAAGAAATTTTTGGTTAGGGTAAACCTTTTATAATCTAAACTGTTTAATTACCCTTATGGTAAAGAGAGGACAAATTACTATTTTTATAGTATTAGGTATTGTGGTGTTAGTTGTCCTTTTAAGTGCAGGATATATATTTATCCAAACTCAAACATATTCAAGTTTAAAAGAGAAATATGAAGCACGTGCCTTATCAGAAGAGGCAAGAAATACCATCTCTACCTTTGAAGGTTGTCTTAAAAAGGTAAGTGAAGAAGGAATACTTCATATAGCATCCAGAGGAGGATATTATGAAAAACCCAGTGAAAGTATCCCATATGGAAACGGCTTTATCCCATTTTATTATAATAGAGGGAAGGAAGAAATCCCCACTGATTCTATAATTCAAACAAACATTGAGAAATATATCGAAAATAATATTCAGAAGTGTAAAGCTATAAAAACACCAGCTAATGTCCAACTAAAGTTTTCAAAACCAAAAGCCAATGTTAAAGTTAATCCAGGGCAAATAAACATAATCTTAAAAATGCCTCTCACAATTTCTTCCCCGACATTCTCAAGCAAGGCTTCTATTTTTAAAGCAAAGATTAAATCAGACTTGTCTAAAGCATATGGCAATGCTAAAGAGTTATATAATCAACAAAAAAAATCAGGACAGAATATGGCGATATCTGAACTCAATACTATCGCTTTCGGGAAAGACTATAGGTTTAATGTCAACACAAATAACGGGACATTTATATTCTTAACTTATTACAATCAAACAAAACATCTAGAGAGTGAACTCAATTTTAATTTTGCAGTCAGAAAACAAGTTATCCTAAATAAAACTGAAGAAAGTGAAATTAATAGGTTTTTTGCGTTAGTTACAAACCTAGAGGCTAGTGAAACCACAACTCAAAAAAATTCTACAATTGAATCCGATGAAGATGCGGAAAAATCTGCTGATAATCTTATAAGCAATGATGAAATGATGGGTGCGCTTGAAGAATACAAAGATTTGGAGGATGAAGATGAAAGTTAAATTTATCCTTATCTTCATTTTAGTATGTCTCTTAGTTTCAACCCCCATATTTGCTCTAGCTGGAAAGGAATCAAGCAAGATTATAAAAGAAGGAACACGCTTAATCAAATACAAATTTATTCATTTTCAACATTTCGAAGGAGTCAAGGTTGAAAAAAGAGATTCTAGTTTCACAAAAAGCGTTGATGCAAGATATACGGGAGGAAAAAGAGATAATAATAAAGTTATAGAATTTAGGTTTAGCGAGGATGGTGACAAATTAGGAGCAATAGCACATGGTGAAACGTCTCCATGGATAAAAAAAGGTAAACAACAAACAGGACTGATTGTGAAGAAATATAAAAATAGACTAGCTCAGTTTGAGTACGACCATACAACTAGCGTAATGCTTGCTGATGAACTTAAGTTCAAAAAAGAGATTATTCAGTATAAAAACACTAATATTGAACGTATGACTGTTTACTTAGGCAAAAATGGCGTTTATGAAAGTAAAAAAGTGAGAATAAAATGTTCTAAGCCGGATCAATCATGTATGGCATTCCAAATAATTGAGTATGGGGATGGTACAACATATTCATATCTTAATGTATATGGGTCAGCTGATATGTACAAATTAGAAGATGGAAAAGAAAAAAAAGAAAAAAAGCTCAGACTAGATAAAGTAGCAGGAATTAGAATATTATCTGCAAAAAAAGATGATGTACGTTTTTTTGCAAAACCTACAAGGAGCAGTAACATATATGGGTCGTGGACTAAACTTAAAACAACTTGGGGTAGCCCGTACTTATACAAATATTCCTTCAAAACAACAAAAACAGAAATTAGGGGCACTAGGCTTGCTGTTTCAAGCTACAGTGATGGGACAACTTTTAAGATTAAAAAGAAAAAAAGAAATAGTTTTATTCTTATTACCACATATCAAGATAAACTAAGATTAGAAGAAGGAACCTTTACTTTAAACGCAGATTACCCATCTTACACAACCTGTAAAAGAGAAAAAAAGAATTGTGTTTATAGATCTTCAAAAAAATCTTATCAAATCAGTCTCCAAGATATTCGAAATCCTCTTAAATTAAATATTATTGGTTTTAAGACATCCCATCGGAGAATACGTGTAGATAACCTTGAAGGCAAAAATAAGTTTTATGTGCTTGGCAGACAAGGAAGATTATTATTCGAAAATCAAAATGTAGATGTCATAGGTAGCAGAAGACCTTGGCATTACTATAAGAGTTCATTCATTAGAACTATTGAAAAATCAGGCAAGAAATATAAAATTAATTGTGATGCTCGAAAGAAAGTTTGTAAAGTTAACGATAAACTCACATTAAAAGAGTCAAGGATATGGACATGTAATTCTGACTCTTCTTGTCCTAATGGAGAAAAATGTGTTGAAAATATTTGTATTCTTTATAATGGAGTTGGATGTAAACCTTACATAACTAAGGGGAATAAAAGAGCCAAACTAGATCTTCTGGTTATAGGGGATGGCTATGATGAAAAATATTTAAAATCTTTAATTGACCTCTTATTTTTCCATAGGACACAGGGAGCTTTTACAAAAAAAATCCTATCTGAGCATAAAAATAAGTTTAACATTTATACATTATCATATAAAGAAAATGAATTGCCCCGGGGAAAAAGAGGGGAACCAGACAGGTGGGTTATAAAGAGAGAAAAGTTTCGGCACTGTAATTTTGCAGATCAAATAGTGGTACTCTCCCCCAAATCATTTAGGTCTTATGCTAGTGGTAATCTTGTTCAACTTTCAAACCATTTTGGAAAGCCTCTCGTAGGTTTTACCTTAGCTCATGAATTTGGGCATAGCATTGGCAAATTAGGTGATGAGTATTATGAATGGAATGATAAAATTTCTCGAGGCACATCTATAAATTGTGTTAAGACTAAAGCTGAAGCGGAAAGAAAGTTTGGAACTAGCTTATGGCAGGGATGTGGAGGGAAGTGTATTAAAGGAAAAGATAGATGTGATAAGTATTATAGACCATCTTTTCTTTCGATAATGAAACAAACTATAATCGGAGATTTTGATTCTTTTGGTTATAGAATGATGAGCAAAAATCTTAGGAGGTATTCATGATGAAGGTTTATTGTTTATTGTGGGTCATATTATCTTTTAGTTTCCCAGTTGCAGCAGAGTTGTACTATGGCGTAGAGTTAACTTACAATTATTCCAATCAAAAATTTGAATTAGGCGAAATTAACGTAGTTCCTGTTGGTCCAGATAACCTAATACAACCTGAAAATGTTTTTTATACTAAATTAACAGCTTTTAATTCTTCAACATTACACAGATTGAACTTTTCAATACAAATGTATGATGTTGATTATGAAGATACCCAAGTTAGCTTAAGTTTCCCTTATTTTTCCTACGCAAAGAAATTAGATCTCTATTCTCCTTCTGATAAGCTAGTCTTTACAATTGACCTTACAGATTATGCAACATGCAACCAAAACAGCTACTGTGATATAAATGAAAATAAAAACAACTGTGCAGAAGATTGTGTTGCAGAGAAGTCAAAAATCTATCAACAGGCCATCACCCAAAAAACCCCAACCTTCAACAAAACTTATACTAATGATTCAACTATTCCAAAGAAAAAAGAAACTATGGACAAAGAACCATCTTTCCTCCCATGGTCAATCTTAATAGTTATGGTTCTCTTGATAATTTCAGGGAAAATTTTGTGGTTCATCAAGCGGAAACATCCTCCAAAAAATAACTCTCCCCCTTATGGACAACCCACAACAAACTCTTATTTTCGTCCTCAAAATTAAGCCTTTTTCTTTGTTTTAGATTTTATAATATCACCAAATTTGCCCAAACAACAAACCAAAGATTTATATATGACTACTTATTTTTGTTAGTTTCATGACTGATGAAGAATTTTTAGTTCCAGTGGATGAATACCTCAAGGTAGGGCTCCATATAGGTACTAAGTTTAAAACAAAGTACATGGAACCGTTCATATACAAGATAAGGAACGATGGATTGGCTGTGTTAAATGTCAAGAAAATCGATGAAAGGATAGCTATAGCTTCCAAATTTTTGGCACAATATGATCCTAAAGACATTCTTGTGGTGTGTAGAAGAGAAAACGGCTGGAAATCAGTAAAACTGTTCTCTAAACTTACAGGAATACCTACTATCGCTGGAAGATACAGGCCAGGAATCCTTACAAATTCTCAATTAGAAGATTTTACTGAAGCGAAAATCGTATTCATCGTTGACCCTTGGCCAGACAAGAACGCAATAAGGGATGCGGTGAAGGTTGGGTTACCTGTAATTGCTTTGTGTGATACAAACAACGATGGAAATTTCATCGATTTAATTGTTCCTTGTAATAATAAAGGTAAGAAAAGTCTCGGACTATTATTCTGGATACTAACGAGGGAATATTTGAAAGGCCGTGGGTCACTGAAAAAAGATTCTGATATGAAGGCAACAATCGAAGATTTTAGCGAAGAATAAGTTTTTCACTTCTTCAAGAATTATTCAAAAGATAAATCCTTAAAACTTCTTATATCAAATATACATCAACTTGACACTAATTAAATGCCTCTTCCCTTTCAAGAATTCTCACTTTCGCATTATGCCCCTTGCTGCCAAAACACCAGTAGCAGCAGCGGAAACAATCCCTCTCGTCAACCCAGGACCATCCCCAGCAACATAAACATTATTTGCATGACTTTGTAGATGATCATCAGTCAATATCCTTACACTATGTAGCTTCATTTCCGGAGAATAAAGTAATGTATGTTCATTGTCTACCCCATTTATAACTCTACCAAGCTTGTGTAAGCCATCAACAATAGGGCCCATATATTCCTCAGGCATGCCCATCCCAATACTTCCAGGAACAGCTTCCTTCAAAGAGGGCTGTGTAACCCAAGAATTTACGCGTTTGTCCTTGCTTCTCCTACCCCTAAGAATATCACCAAACCTTTGTACAAGGACCTGGCCGTCGCTCAATTCATAAGTAAGCCTTGCTACAAGTCTAGCAATCTTATTACCATTAGCTTGAGGATGTGTGAAAGGTATCGATACTAAGAAAGCAAAGTTTGTGTTCTCAAACGGATCACCCTGTTCTGAATGGCCATTAACCAGATTATACTCACCATGCCTTTCCATTGCCACTTTCCCCCCAGGACAAGTACAAAATGTGCGTACCTGCCTATCTCCCTTACCTGCTTCCATATAGAACTTCATGTCCCTAGTAAGATCAGTAACATCATCTGTAATTTCCCTCCTCACCTCTACCCTTACGCCTATGTCCACCGCATTATAGATAAAGTCTCTCCCAAATTCAAAACCTAAATCCCGACAGACAACTTCCTCAAGCCACTCTGAACCTTTCCTTCCTGGAGCAAGTACCAAGTGATCATAATTATGGTGGCCTGAAGTCGTAGCAATATGATTTGTATCCTCGTGAATTCGGATAACCTCTTCATCTGTATAAAATTGGACTCCTTTTGCAATTAGATCATCACGAAATTGTCTTATTAGAGCAACCAATTTATCTGTACCAACATGAGCAGTTCTTGCACTTATAAAATTTATACCTGCCCGTAGTGACCTTGTCTTTAAAGCTTCTAACTTTTTCGTGTCTTCACCTTGAAGGACCTTAACATGCACGCCATACCCCTCAAAGACATCTTCAACGTAATCATTAAGTGCAGCTACTTCCGGAACACCAATAATCAATGGTAGAAATGTTCCAACCTTAGTATCATAAATTATCTTTCCATCAGAGTACAATCCAGCACCACCCATACCACAAAGAACCTCACTTTTAGGCCTTGAATCTATATCTAAACCCTTATCAAGAACCTTGATGTCATATTTACCCTTGAGCGCAAGCTCATGTGCAGCAAACATACCTGCAGGACCTGCGCCCACAATAACAACTTTTTCTAAATTACCATCCCCCATTTTCATAACATAAAACCAAGTATCATCTTATATATATTCCTATCTTACAAAATATAAATTTATATAAGCCAACAGTAAAACTGGTCTCATGGTGATATAAAAGATGAATGATACTGCTGTTATAGGCTGCCAATGGGGCGACGAAGGTAAAGGACGTATTGTTGATTATCTAGCTGAAGAAAGTGAATATGATGCCGTTATAAGATTTCAAGGTGGAGACAATGCTGGCCATTCTGTTGTTGTCAATGATGAAAGAATGTCTTTTCATGCAATCCCATCCGGTTTCCCAAGCGGAACCCCTTGTATGATTGCTCAAGGCGGAGTCTTAACACCTGAAATCGCTACTGCTGAAATTGACAAAAGTGAAGAATATGCCACAAGAACAGGATTGCCATTCAGTCTTATGATAGACCAAAGAGTGAATATAGTTTTTGATTATCACAGAGCCATTGATGGAGCTACAGAAAAGATGGGTGGGGGCAAAAATAAAATTGGCACCACCAAAACCGGAATGGGGCCTGTTCACAGTGATAGGGCTGCCAGGATGGGTATAAGGCTAAGAAACCTGATGGACAAAAATCAATTAAGAGAAAATTTAGAAAGAGTTTTTGGGTACCATAAAGCAAAGTTTGAAGAGATAGGTTATGACAGAAGCATTGAAGAAGTTGTTGCCCAGTATCATGCCTTTGGCCAACAACTAGCGCAATATATGGGCGATGTCTCAAAATTTGCCCAAAGCGCCAAAAGATTACTGTTTGAATCAGCCCAAGGAAAAATGCTGGATTTCATGTGGGGCGGAAACTTTAAAGCTACCAGCTCTAATCCTGGCGCAGCAACAATTCCCACTAGTGTCGGGATAAGCTTGGATCGCTGCCAAAACATAAGAGTTATTGGAGTAGTAAAGCCATATAACACAATTGTAGGCTCTCAAGAAGTTGTGGCTGCATTAGACAGATCCTGGCCCGTTAACAAAAGCTGCAACATCGCAAAACGGATAAGGCGCAGAGGCAATGAGTTCGGTACAACCACTGGAAGGCCAAGGAGGATGAGTTGGTTTGACGCTGTGCAAGTTAAGTATGTTAAGGGGTTGGAAGGGATGCATGAATTGGCATTAACGAAACTCGATGTCCTGGCTGGATTGAAAAGTATCAGGATCTGTACAGGCTACAAGTATGGAAGTAGTGTTGAAAAAGATTTCAAAGATTTTGATGATACGCAAGCCTTACAAAAGATGAAACCACATTATGAGACTTTGGAAGGGTTTCCTGAGATTGGAGATAATGTTGAATCTTTAAAGGATCTGCCAAAGAACGCAAGAAATTTGGTTGAAAGAATTGAGGACTTGGTAGGAGTCCCAATTAACATGGTATCTTACGGTCCTGAAAGAAGCAGCCTCATTGTTCTTTAATTTTTCTTAAGATGTAAAGTGGGCCCGCCCGGATTCGAACCGGGGACCCTCACCTTGTAAGGGTGATGTCATAACCGAACTAGACCACGGGCCCATAGTCATATGAGAAATGCTAAGTCTTTTATAAATCTTACTATCACCTTACATTGTTACCTTAACGGTTGGTAGATAGTTTTTTAAGTTTGTAAAATATTCTTATTCTATGGAAGAAATCAAGATTGGAGATTATGTAATCACAAACAAAGATATTAATGGGATAAGACAAAATTCTGTGGGTTTAGTAAAAAGTGTTTCAGGGGATAATATTGTTGTTTTCTTCGTTGGAAAAGGTAAGAAATTGAAGGTAAACTCTAAAGATGTTTCTTATTTAGATGTTAAAAAGACAGGCAAACCCTATGAAATGAAGATTTGTAACATTTGTCATATCTTAAAAAAGGATATGGTTGATTTTGATGTTAACCAAACTGATGCAAAAGGAAGAAAAACAACTCGCCCAAGTTGTAAAGTATGCAGGGTTGCAATAGATGGGGACCGTTTTATTGCTTCTGAAAAAAAGAGAATGGATGCAACCAAACCAAAAGATATATTCACTTGTCCAATTTGCAACAAAACCACTATTGTTGGGGTTACAGCAAATTTAGTTAAAGACCACGACCACCTTACAGGGATGGGAAGAGAATGGATATGTGATAGCTGTAATACTGGATTGGGAAGATTTAAGGATGATATTAAACTCCTTCAAGTTGGAATTGATTATTTAAAGAAATATTCTTAACTTATGATTTGAGTAATTTTTGTTTTTCTGCAATCTTAATGCGTTCTTTAGAAATTTCTATATAATCCTCACCAACATCACAACCAATAAAGTTTCTATTATTTAACTTAGCCATTTTACAAGTTGTTCCACTCCCACACATTGGGTCAAAAACTAAATCTCCTTCGTTACTCCAACTTAGAATATGGTCTTCTGCAAGCTTTTCAGGAAAAACTGCTGGATGTTTAAACGCAATTCTATCTCTTGTTGTTCCACCTAAACCCACAGCATAAGCCCACATATTTGTTTTCACTTTTTCCTTATTTAATTTACCCATTTTCTTTTTGTTTATACCGTCCGCTCTTTTATTATGAGGTAATGCTTCGTAACCAGACCTTACAGTTTTTTCTTTAAGGGGATTAAATGTTTTTGGATTGCCCTTAGAAAGCACAAACATAAATTCATAACAATTTGTATAAGCATTTTTTCTCATAAAGGGAGTGTTCTTTTTTTTGTAAATCATTATATCATGCATTTGAAATCCTACTTTTTGAAAAAATAATCCTTGCTTAAAACTTGTTAAAGTATACCCCCCATTGATTTTATCTTTAACAACCCAAACAACAATTCCTCCTTCTTTTGTGATTCTAAAAAGTTCTTTTGCGATTTTTTCAAATTCAAAAGAATATCCCTTATAATCTCTCAAGTTATCATAAGGAGGAGATGTTACTGTTAAATCTACAAAATTATCCTCTATATTTTTCATTAGTTCTAAACAGTTCATTGCATGAACTTTATTAATTTGTATTTTCATTTTTTCTATTTTGTTTTCTTTTTCTTTAGTGCTCTCTTTTTTGCCAAGAACTTCCCCCTATGTTGCCAATCACATCTACGACACATTTTTGTCATATACATCCATTTTTTGCAACTTACGGTTTCTCCACATTTAGGACATTTTTTTCCCATCTTTCACCCCCTTAATATTTATTTTTTTATTTTTAGGTTTATTCCAATAAGGTGATTTACAATTAGGACATACAATTGGAAGTTCCTCACTTCTTGTTATCCACTTATGCTGACACCTCTCACATTGGCACTCATAAACTTTAATTTCTTTTTTTGCCATAAGGTTTAGTATGATATATCCTTTAAATACTTTACTATACTAATACACTACCATAAAGTTTATAAACTCTATATACCTATAATATATACCTATAAGTAAGTAAATAAACAAAAGAAAAGTGAAGGGTGCGTGAACACCCTTCTTTTGTTACCCACGATAAAATGAATAACAATAAAAATAAGAAAGAGAAAGTTAAAAACATTTGCCCTAATTGTGGAAGTGAAAATGTTATTAAATGGACTAAAAGAAAAACACAAAATAGGGGTTTAATTCAAAGATATAAATGTAAAGATTGTAACAAGACATTTACTATTGATGATGGATTTTTTAGAATGAGAAACCATCCTAAAAAGATTACTTGTGCTATGGATTTATTTTATAGAGGAGTTTCAACAAGAAAAGTGCAAGAACATTTTAAAGCATTTTATCCTCATAATTCTTCTCATAAATCTGTCTATAAGTGGGTTGTAAAATATTCAAATATGATTTCTAATTTTACAGATACTCTAAAAGCAAATACAGGAAAAGAAATACAAGTAGATGAAATGGAATATCATAGGAGAGAGGGACACACCAAACAGGGAGTTTCTAAAGATTGGTTTATTGATTCTGTTGATTGCCATACTCGTTTTATGGTTTCTTCAAAATACTTTAAATCAAGGGGGCAAACAGAATTAAGAGAAGTTTTGAATAGAGTAAAATACAAAACCGAAGGATATGTAACAACGATTACAACAGATGGTTATACTGCTTACGAAAAAGTTGTAAAGAAAACTTTTGGATACGATAACAAAAAAGGCAAATATAAGATAATTCATAATAAAGTTACTGCATCAAAAGGAGAGGGGTTTAATCTATTTATTGAGAGGTTGCACAACTCAATAAGAGAGAGGACTAAAACTTTTAGAGGATTTCACGGAAGCATAGAATCAGCACAGGCAATCATGAAAGGGTATGAAATATTTTATAATTTCATAAGAAAACATCAAAGTATAAACTGCTGTCCTTATGAATTGGCTATCCCAACATTAAAACTTACATCAGAAAATAAATGGATGGAGTTGATTAAAATGGCAAACTAAATTTTTTTGAGGTTTTACCAACCTCTTAGGTAACAATGCACTATCACCTCCCAAAATTATATAAAATCTTTGCAATCCCTTATCTTGATGAGAATTGAAGGCCCCTACCCATTCAAAACCCTTGAAAGAAGGATCAATGGAAAGGAGGTTTCAATAGTAGGAGTCTTACATGTCAAGCCTTTCTTTGTTGCCTATGAAGAATACTTTGATACAGTAATCCAAAGCCATGATGCTGTTGTTCTTGAACAGCCAGTTGGAGGAGAATTCTGGCAGCAATCTTTCTTCAAATACATAGGCAAGCTTGCACGCAAACATAAAACTAAAGTTTATTTAGCAGACCCCACAAATCTGGCCACACATGACTCTGATAAAATATATGGTTATCTTGGCATTCTTATGATGGTTGCTAAATCTGGAGAACTACTTGTCCGACAAAAGATGCAAAAGCTCAGCCGAAGGAATTTCCTCAAGTGTGGGCTGTGGATAGGTGGAGGAGTGTCATTGGCATTGGGAAGCTTTGACGGACTTATGTTAAGAGGTAGAATGCTAGGTTTAGATCATATAGCAGATTTTGGGTGGGACGATATCCTATTGCATGGAGAGACAGATTACAGAAATATCAAAATTGCTGAAGGATTAATTAAAATATGTGACGAAGTAAAAGATATCAAGAATTTAGTTGCAATTCATGGTCAAGCACATTCTGAACCCATAGCAGAGTACATCGAAAGCCCTGTGTTAAGGAAAAAACTGTATACATACTTTCCCTATGAACTTGTAGGTAAGACAAAAGTTCGAGAATATACTCCAACTAAAAAAGGATGGAATCTCGTTAGAAGGTTCTGATATCTTCATATTAACACCCGAAACGCTTATAAACCTCTCACTTTTCCATAAACTAATCGAATAAACTAATAATGGTGAATAATTATGGCTGAAAAACAGATTGATAAGATTAAAAGACTAATGCATGAAGTTGGACAAATAAGAAATATAGGTGTTGCTGCTCATATTGATCATGGTAAGACAACATTTAGTGATAATCTTTTGGCAGGAGCTGGGATGCTATCCGAAGAATTGGCAGGTAAAGCCTGTGCATTAGATTTCCACAGTGATGAACAAGAAAGAGGTATCACAATAGATTCTGCTAGCGTATCCATGGTACACGAGAGTGAAGGAAAAGAATATTTAATTAACCTTATCGATACTCCTGGGCATGTGGACTTTGGTGGAGATGTTACCAGAGCCATGAGAGCTGTAGATGGTGCCATCGTTCTAAGTTGCGCTGTAGAAGGAATAATGCCGCAGACAGAGACTGTACTGAGACAAGCACTAAAAGAAAGAGTAAAGCCGGTTCTTTTCATAAACAAGGTTGATAGGCTGATAAAAGAAGTCAAGCTTACACCGGAAGCTATGTCAGAAAAGTTCATCAGTATAATCAACAATGTCAATAAACTCATAGAAGCAATTGCTCCTGAAGAGTATAAGCAGAAGTGGAAGATAGGAGTCCAAGATGGATCTGTTGCATTTGGTTCAGCTTTCCATAACTGGGCATTAAGCTTCCCATACATGCAGAAGCATAATATTACATTCAAGGACATCATTGACGCCTATGAAAATGATAATTTCAAAGAGCTTGCAAAAAAAGCCCCTATTCATGAAGTCGTACTTGATATGGTCGTAGAACACCACCCAAATCCCAAAAGTGCTCAAGCATACAGAGTACCCAAAATTTGGCATGGTGAGACTGATTCAGAAACTGGCAAGGCATTGGTGGAGTGTAACCCAAAAGGAGAAGTGGCTTTCGTAACAACAAAAATTGTTATGGATAAGCATGCAGGAGAGGTAGCTGCAGGAAGACTCTTCTCCGGAACAATAAAGCAAGGGCAAGAAGTCTACATGGTCATGGCCAAAAAGAAAGTTAGAGTTCAACAAGTATCTGTATATAAAGGAGCGCAAAGGATACAGGTTGAAGAAGCACCAGCAGGAAATATTGTTGGTATTGTTGGCCTAAAAGGAGTATTTTCAGGAGAGACAGTAGCGGAAAAAGATATCGAACCTTTTGAAGCGATAAAGCACATATTTGAGCCCGTAATAACCAAGTCTATTGAGCCCATGAGTGCTGCAGATTTACCCAAACTTGTTGAGGTTTTGAAACAGGTCGCAAAAGAAGATCCTACAGTCAAAGTAGAGATAAATGAAGAAACCGGAGAAAACCTGATCAGCGGAATGGGAGAACTTCATCTTGAAATAATCGAGAATAGGATGAAATCAGAGAAAAATATGGAAGTCAAAAGTTCTCCTCCTATTGTAGTCTATCGGGAGTCTGTTACAAAACAGTCAGGACAATTTGAAGGAAAGTCTCCTAATAAACATAATAAGCTATACTTTGTCATTGAACCTCTAGAAGATGAAGTCTATGAGAATATTAAATCAGGTGAACTTCCTGAACTTAGGGTGAGAAAAAAAGATACACCAGTCTTTGAAAAACTTATGGAATTAGGGTATTCGACTAAAGAAGCTAAAAATGTTAAGCAGATCTTCAAAGGTAATATGCTTGTTGATAATACCAGAGGGATCGTCCATATTGGAGAGATTATTGGATTGGTCATGGATGGTTTTGAACAAGTTATGAACTCTGGAGGGCTGGCTGGTGAGCCGTGTACAAAAATGAAAGTCAGGTTAATGGATTGTAAACTCCACGAAGATGCAATTCATAGAGGTCCAGCCCAGATGTATCCTGCAATAAGAGATGGTATCAGAGATGCCATAATGGATGCAAGACCTATGCTACTTGAACCTATGCAGATTATGCAAATTGAAGCAGGAACCGATTCTATGGGTGATATCTCAAAAATAATCCAGAACAAGAGAGGGCAGTTGTTGAATATGGAACAAGAGGGAGCTAATCTTACTGTTAAAGCAATCATGCCTGTAGCGGAACTGTTCGGGTGGAGTTCTGATTTGAGAAGTGCGACGTCCGGAAGAGGAAGCAGCTTTATAGTAGATCAGAGATTTGATAAGCTTCCTGACTCTTTACAAAAAAAGATAATCAACCAAATTAGGCAAAGGAAAGGTATGGAAACCCTTTAGTTTCTTTTTTTATATTTATGAATTTTATCTTAGAAGATCGAATAGAAGTAAGGAAAGCCTATATGGCAAAATTTTTTGGTACGTTCCCAGACATTTTTCTTCCTTTGAAAAAAAA
This sequence comes from Candidatus Woesearchaeota archaeon, assembly GCA_964621125.1. Lineage (GTDB taxonomy): Archaea > Nanobdellota > Nanobdellia > SCGC-AAA011-G17 > GW2011-AR17 > CAZUKZ01. Next base: position 22,598 of record CAZUKZ010000005.1, on the reverse strand, counting down.
ATACAATGAAAGTGATGATACTTCTCAAGAGATTATTGAATGCATTGAAAGTAATGGATGGAGGCTGGTTGCACAGTTAGCATATCAAGTCAGAGGATGTGATGAACAAGAGAAATTACTAAGGGAACTTCTGGAAAAAGAAGAGAAAGAATCATTTTCTCGGGCTTGGTGTACCATAGATAATTTAACAGAAAATATCCTAGTACAAAACGTACTTAGGGCAATAGATTCACATAGAGAATTAATGTTAGAGTTTGCTGCAAGTCTATATGGTAATATGGAAGAAGCAAGAAAGCATATAATAGAATTAGGGTTTGTACAATATGAAAAACATAATGTTGAAGAACTATTTGAATTATTCATGATGGGTAGGAATGTGGAGATGAAATGCTGAGCTTTATTCCATAACCCTTTTAAAGCTGTGAGCTATTTAAATTATTGATGAAGTTCTGGCCTGTCCCAAACAGTTTTTCTAAAAACCTTCCTGAAAAAGGTTCTGGTTCATTCTGGGAAGATAGAGGAGATAGATGGCATTGTGGAGTAGATATATATGCTCCGGAGGGTAGTAAGGTCATAGCTATAGAAGACTGTAAAGTCCTTAAAATCGGACTGTTCACAAACCCTGAAAGAGCGGATTACTGGAACTTTACTTATTTTGCCTTAGTGAAGCAGAAGGATGAAAAGTTTTGTAAATATGCTGAACTAGGCGAAGTATTGATAAAAGAAGGTGATTTTGTCAAAGCTGGAAGTCAGATAGGGACTGTGGGTCTAGTCTTAAACCCGTGGAAAATAGACGAGGAATCACCCATATATATTCAAAAACTAAAAGAGAATCCTAGTATGCTCCATTTTGAGACCTATAGTGGTTCTCCCGAAGAATCAGAGGAGTATTTGGGTGGAAATTGGTTTGGGGTAAAGAAACCGAAAAAACTGTTAAATCCGGTGATCTATCTCAAAAATCAATGAAATTTTTCAATTTTTAACGATTTTATGCTCTAAAAACACTGTTTTCATCATCTGAATAGAAACGTTTATAAATCTGGCATTTTTTCTTACTTGAAGTAATTATCCTTAAAATAAGAGGGAGGAATGAAATATGGCAAAAGAAAAACCACACATAAACATTGTATTCGTGGGTCATGTAGATCACGGTAAATCAACTTCCGTAGGTAGGCTCATGTTTGACTCAGGTAATATTGACGAACAGGCCATGAGAAAGTTAAAAGAAAAGGCTCAAAACCTCGGTAAAGCCGGATTTGAGTTTGCTTTCGTTATGGATGGTCTGAAAGAAGAGCAGGAAAGAGGAGTAACAATTGACCTAGCTCACAAGAAATTTCTGTCAGATAAGTATGAATATACAGTAATCGATGCCCCTGGACACAGGGATTTCATCAAGAATATGATTACTGGAGCATCACAAGCTGATGTAGGTGTCCTAGTAGTTGCGGCTACAGAAGGAGCTATGGCACAGACCAAGGAACACGTTTTTCTATCAAAGACACTTGGTGTAGGACAGTTAGCCGTTCTTGTAAACAAGATGGACGCTGTCAACTATGATGAAGCTAAATACAATTCTGTCAAGGAACAGGTTTCAGGACTCTTGAAACAAGTAGGTTACAACCCAGAACAGGTCAACTTCATCGCTGCAAGCGCTCTTCAAGGTGACAACATCGTAAATAAGTCTGATAAGATGGATTGGTATAAAGGACCAACACTAAGAGAGCAGTTAGACCTCTTCAATGAACCAGAAAAACCAACAGGACTTCCACTAAGGTTGCCTATCCAGGATGTTTATAACATCACAGGTATCGGCGTAGTTCCTGTAGGAAGAGTCGAGACAGGAGTTATGAAAGTTGGTGACAAGGTTACAGCAATGCCTGGAAGAGAAGGAACAGGTGTAAACGGTGAGTGTAAGAGTATAGAAATGCATCACGAACAAGTCCAAGAAGCAATTCCTGGAGACAACATTGGTTTCAGTATTAGAGGTTTCGGTAAGAAGGATATCGCAAGAGGAGATGTAATTGGGCCTGCAAGCGCTCCACCAACCATTGTTTCAGAATTCACAGCACAGATTGTTATACTGAACCATCCGAGCGTCGTAACTGTAGGTTATACACCAGTATTCCACGTACACACAGCACAAGTTGCTTGTCAGTTCGTTGAAATTGTCAAAAAGCTAAACCCAGCAACTGGTGAAGTTCTAGAAGAGAATCCAGACTTCGTAAAGAATGGGGATGCAGCTATCGTAAAGCTAAAGCCAACAAAGCCTTTAGTCATCGAAAAGCAAAGCGAAATCCCTCAACTGTCAAGGTTCGCTATTAGAGACGCAGGACAAACTGTTGCAGCCGGTATGTGTATCGACCTAGTAAAGAAGGCTTAAATGCCTATCTTTTTTATTTTTTAAAATGCAAAAAGCAAGAATAAAACTCGCAAGCATCGATATTAGCAAGCTTAATCAAATTTGTGAGTCTATAAATGATATCGTAGAAAAGACGAAGGTTAAGATAAGAGGGCCTATACCTTTGCCTACCAAGAAGCTCAAACTTACAACTCGTAAAAGTCCAGACGGTGAAGGGAAGGCTTCGTTTGATAATTTTGAGATGAGGATACATAAAAGATTGATTGACTTAGGTGTTGATGAAAGGGCTTTACGGTTTGTAATGAGAGTTCCGATACCAGAAGGTGTCAACATCTCTATTGAGATTCTTGAATAAAAAAGAAAAAATAATTTTTATTCTTCATTAGGTTTAACATCTAAATCTTGGTAACACTCAAAAAAGAATAGTTCTTCCTGTATCGCTTCAGGGCATCTCATTATCCTTTGAAATACTTTAGGCATATATGATCTATCTTTGGGCGACCGCCTCCCATCCCGGATCTCTAATTCTTTTCTTAAGCATACTTCTAGTGCATCAATTTGAACGTTTACAACCTTAGATCTTTCATGTGGAGTTATGTCCTTACCGTCTGACTCATACCTATCTTCTAACTTTGTTACATACTCATCAAACTTATCTCTTTTTGCAGCCCAATACATTACGCTCAACGTATTTATCTCTTGACCATCGTATTTACGTGTCAGTTCTTCGAGCTTGGATTTTGCTTGCTCTCTATCTTTCTGATGAAGCAAATCACATACAGTCTTGATGAAATCTTTTTGAGCTTTTTCTGGTAATTTATACATTTTTATCCCCTCCTTATTTTATAAGCTTCAGATCTCTTCCTCTGAGATACAATTTCCCATCCTCCTCTCCGATAACACCACATGTCATCGCCATATCTATGACTCTTTTAGCATAATCCACACCTACACCAAATCTTTTTCTCAAACCACCTACCAAGCCTTCCAACTTTACTCCTTTCTCTTTTTGCCCTGCAGCCTGCCAAGCAATTTGGCTCATCACACCCCCTAACCCAATGTCCCTATCCTCATACATATTATCCATAATAAGACCTCCCTTACAATTAAAAAATAGAGTTCTATTTGTGTTAATCATTTCTAGACAAAATTTGGGGATAGTGTTATACTTCAGAACAAACCTTATAAAGACTCAATATATTTATATCATAATGAAACGATTGCCTTTAGACAGGCTTATACAGAAGCGTATCAAACTGCATAAACGAAAGTTCCATCTATTACACAGTATTTTTTCTGCACAAAAGAACTATTTCAGAGTGTATGATCATATCAGTGAACTGAAACTACTCCTGATAAGGCAGATTAGGCTTAATCAACGTATCCTCAAGAGAATCAAAAGGCTTAACAAGAAAACCAACCAAGGCACAGACTCTGTCCTTGAATCCTTAAACTCCTGTATTGAAAATCTTATTGGGCTTCTCAAACAGGAATATGATCTTCTACGTAATATAGGACCCTTAAGCATATTCCTTTACAACTTAGAGATTCTTTTCTTCAAAAAAGAGTATATTTCATTCTTCGCAAAACAGAGAAAGAGATTTATGAAAATATTTGAGAAAGAAATTGAAGAGAATCATAAGTTTGTTAATATGGTTTTGCAACAGAATATTGCGTTATCTGGATTGCTCAAGCAGATTAATAAAGAGAAAAAAGAATTCAATGAAGCGAAAAATTTAGTTAAGGTAACACAAGCGAAGTATAAAGATTTATTGAGATCTATAGGTGATGAGAAGGCCGTTGAGACACAAGCTGGAGAAATTCTCAAACTTGTCCGGAAGATCAAGAAAACTGATTTATATGAGTTTATTATAGATGATGTAACTTATTTCATAACCAAAGTAAATTATATACGAAAGCATCCAAAAGAACATAAGCTTACTTTTGTGTTAGCTGGAGTGTACTTGGTTGCTCCAGGGACATTTGAAATAACATTTGCGGTTCTTCTTGTACGTTATCTCGCCAAGTATAGAATGAAGAAGCTTAAGAAGTAGCGATAGTACTAGGACCCCTTCTTTTTACCTTAGGTCCATCTTTTACTTCAAAACCTGCTTCTTTAAGATCTTCTCTGACTTTTCTTGCACAGGAATACGTTGCCAAGATAGTGCCTTTGTTCATCTTATTTCTAATCTTCTTAAAGAACCCCGAACTCCACAACTCAGGATTTTTCGTAAGAGAGAACGGATCCAAGAACACAGCATCAAACTTTCCCTCTATCAAATCTATAGTCTCCAGAGCGTCCCCTAATATAATCTTGATCTTAACTTTATCATCTTCATATTCCAGATCTTCAGCTGCTTTCTTTACCTTTCCATAATCTTCTTTTAAATTATCAGGAACATCTACTCCATTAATTTGATCCAATACTGCCTTATCCTTTTCCAACCCAACCACCTCAATTTTACTAACGGTATGGATCGCTGCCAAAGTGTTATAGCCCAATCCAAAACATATGTCCAACACCCTAAAACCATCTTTCAACCCAACGACCTCTGCATATTTCTTGAAAGCTTCCTCTAAAGCCCCAGTCTGAGAATGGTACATCTCCGAATACTCTTCAGAGTAGAATGTTAAGCTTCCATCCCCAGTAAGAACTTCCCTCATTTTGAAATCATTTCAATAAGCTCATCAACACTCTTTTCAGTCGTATCAACAATTAACAATTTATGGCCTGACTCTTCAGCTTCGTTTAAGCAGATATCAAAGATTTCTGCATCTATATTTTCCCTGACCTTATCTTCAGAGTATCCTCTGTTTTCCAATCTTTTCTTCAATACTTTCAAATCACATTTTGTAATTATGCACAAATCAACATTACCAGAATTAATGCAGTGAGACATGTGAGAATCTATCACGAGATCCTTCTCCTTACTAATCAATTTTTCCAAAACTTTAGTGAGCTTATCCTCATCAACTACATTAGTCTGCCTATTAGAGTCATAAGATTCTATAAGCTTGTTTTCATCAATAACATCATTGACATCTACATACTTATAGCCCTTCTTCCTAGCCAGAGCTTTAGCTAGCTCAGTCTTTCCTGTGCCAGGCGTTCCTGTTATAATAACGACAACCATAATCCCCTTATAAATCCCTAAAGTTTTATAAATCTTCTTCATTTTTGTGGATATATGATCAAGGTAGGCATAGATGTGGATGATGTGTTGGTACCAACAGGAGAACTATTACTAAAACGAGCCAACGAAGAATTTGGTATAAACAAATCCTTAGATGACTGTGTAAGTTACTGGCTGCATGAAAACTTAGGCGTATCCAAGGATGATATAGAGAGATTCTACAGAGGGCAACTTAAAAGCGGATTTTTGCTAACATTAGAGCCTGATCCAACAGCCATAGCAGTATTGGAGTCCCATTCTTCTGTAATCGAACCTTATTACATCACTGCAAGGGGCGAAGAACTAAAGGATCATACATACCAATGGTTTGAGACATCAGGACTGCCTTACGCCAAGGATAAGATATATTTCACTAAGGATAAAGCGCCTTTAGCTAAAGAATTAGGATTACAACTGTTTGTAGAGGATCATGGGCAGATAGCTATCGATTTAGCCAAACAGGAAATAGTAGTGTTATTGATGAAATATAAATGGAATGAATTTGTGAGAAAGCCTAAATTTATCGAGGTTATTGATCCTGATGCTTATATTATGCCTGTTGATGATTGGTATGATATACATTGTTTCTTACAAGGTTTTTCTAAGGCATTAGAATCTATTTGAATCCCAGTTTTCTATAACATAAATATATTTAAATCCAGCAATATTAATATTTTAATGAAATCTTATGACAGAATTTGAAATCTCTGGAAAATCGCTTGACGGATATTCATTAAAAAGAAAAGAGCCATCAATCGAGCGTTTGCCTAAAGCAAAAAGAAACGAACTAGAAGAGTATGTGAAAGAATATATAAAATTCCTTTATAAATGCAGAACCCCAGACCTCGTAGGAGAATGGTTTACAGCTATAGCAAAGGACCAAGGATTTGTTGAGCCAAACGAAGCTAATAACCAAGATGACTTTTATATGTTAAACGAGGATCATACATCTTTTGCCCTTGTAAAGCCAGGAACATCCCCTATTACCGAAGGGATTAGAATAATTTGTACCCATACAGACTCTCCCGCATTACAAATAAAACCTAAACCCATAATATTCAATCTGGACCACACGGAACAGCCAATCCGTTTAGGAGTGGAACTAGATACTTTCCCGTATGGGGGTTTACAACCATATCAATGGTTTGCAAGAGACGTGGATATCCTAGGATGGATAGTAAAAAATGGAAGAAGGAGAAGAATAAAGTTTTCGGGAGTAATACCAGATATCTCATCACATGTAGATAATCGTTTTTATGAAAGAGAAGATCTTGACGAGGCGTTCCAGCATGAGTATTTGGATATTGTAACGGGATTTATGGGATTCAAAGACTTATTCAAAGCTTTAAATTTTAAGAGTGAAGATGATTTTGCAAGAGCAAGATTATGGGCTGTTCCAAGGAACAGACCACTAAAGCTTGAAAACCTTCTCATAGGCTATGGTCATGATGATAGAGCATGTACTTTTGCAGCTGTCCAAGCCCTACTAAGCATTAAAGAACCACAATATACAACAATGGTTCTTGGTTTTGATAAAGAGGAAGTTGGAAGCCCAGGAAAAGATGGGGCTGTTGGTAACTTTTTTGAAAAAGTAATTTATGAAACCGCAAAAACATTAGGTTTAGACGAACAGTTACTAAACAGCTATTTACTTTCAACAATTTATGATCATTCTATGGCCTTATCTGGAGACGTTGATATCGGAGCAGCAAAACATGAAGAGAACTGGCACAGAATAGATGCCAAAAATACTCCTAAGTTAGGTTATGGTGTGTTTGTTTCAGCATGCGATGGCACTAATGACGGAAACCAAATTTCCCCAGCATACGTTGACCAGATTATGAGACTGCTTGAAAAAAATAAAATCTATAAACAAATGATAGGCTCACCACACCCAGCTGATGAAATGGGCTCATCAGGGTCCTTAGCTGAACTATTTACTAACAGAGGTATAAAAACCCTCAACATGGGAGTTCCCATTGTGGGATTACACTCACCAACTGAGATTATGCATGTTGGAGATTTCTATTGGATGATTTCTGCTTATACATCTTTCTTTAATCATTAATGGAACTTAACGTTCAAACCATGATCTGTCTTTACCACGCTAAGGCTTTTAATGTTTTTGAAATGACGTTTTGCAAGCTTAGCCTGTTTTCTCACTCGCCTTCTTGCCTTATCTGTCTTTCCAGTTGTTAGTTCTACAGCATACGGGTTTCCGGCTATATCCCAGAAAATGATATCTACTTGACCAAGTTTTCGATAACCATTAGTGTAAGGCACTTCTTCCTTGTGGCAGAGAATATTCTCTAGACCGAGAATTCTCGGATTTTTTATGATTTCCTTCTTTAATGCCTCATGTAAAATATAAGGCTTGGTCTGTGCTAATATCTTGAGGTTACCCTCCTTGTATTTTGAATAAAAAAATAAAAACTTTATTTGTAAAAAGGTATTACTTCATACTCAACTTGTTTCATCTTGCCTTTTTCAATCTCGACATCCAAGAACCATGCTCCTACCTCTGACCCTAGCTGATGAGCCCTCATGTGAGGTGACTGGTTTTGGGTAGTCCCAGCAATAAATGCGTGAACATCTCTCCATTTAAACTGATACATCCTATGGTAGTAACCTACACACATAATGTCTGGCTTTTCCCCACCTTCAAAAGTATTGATGATTTTTTGCAAGGGGTATGAGATTGTGTAAGGTTTCCTAGTACCCATACTTGGAAGAGGGTGTAACAGCTTAAGTGTAGTCTTTGGTGCAAGCTTTATATCAGCTTCAGTCATTCCAACGAAGACAAGGTCCTCCCTCACTCTATCTATATCCTCACAGATGTTCCTTCTCTGATCTTTTTTCATCTTCTTAAGGAAAGTGTAATCTGCATTGCCGCCTATGAAATATGTCTTCATACCATTCTCTCGTGGATACTCTGTGACAATATGTCTTAGAATATCATCATATCCGACATACAACATTTCATCAACAGGCCTATTCCTGACAAAACAACCATCAGATATATCACCACAATGTACTACAAAGTCGGCTCTCTGAGCCCTAAAATGGCTATAACATGTTGGAAGAATATCTTTTGTCCTAGCATACCGGTTATTTAGGTGCGTGTCACTAATAACACCAAACCGTATATGGCCATCTTTAAGATGATCTGATAGGTCAATCACTTTTTTCTTAGCTTTAGGATGCTTTACCTGTTCAACAATTTCTTTTACAGTAGCCAAATCCAACCCTTTTTTCCTAATTTCTTTCAAGATTTTGTCTTGCTGTCTTGTAGGTTTTTTCTCTCCTTCCGATTCTGTTCCCTTTATTTCTTTAGGTTTTGTTTTTTTCACCATCTTACCAACCCTCCTCAATTCTTTTGAATTTAATCCTATCTACTGTACCGTTATCCTTCATATAAATATCCAAAAGCAATCCCCCCATATGTGCTTGAAGGTTATTCGCTCTCATCCACTCTGACTGATTCTGTGTTGTACCAGCCTGGAAAGCGTGGATATTCCTTGAAAAAAGATAATCCATCTTGTGATAATGACCCACAATTAATATGTTAGGCTTCTCATCACCACCCATAGATTCGACTATGTTCTGCATTTTATAAGACAAATACTTAGCACTACCTTTTGAACCATGCAACAACTTAAGCCTAGTCTTTTTCTTAGGTCCAAGCAGTATATCACCTTCAAAACCCATTTCTGTCTCGTGCCATCCTACATAATCCATATCTTTCCTTATTGCTGCAATACGTCTACCTATATCAACTCCATTCTGCCTATAGAATGTGTAATCATGGTTCCCTATTATGAACTTTGTCTTTAATCCATTATTAGGATACTCATTAGCTAACATCTCAACAACACGGTCTACTCCAAAAGCTCTGAGATGATTCTGTTGACCACGGTGCATACCTTCACCATCTGTTATATCTCCTGCGTTTACAACAAACCTCGCCCCTTCTTCCTTAAATACATGATATAAGAAATTAAGACATTTCAAATTTGTAAAAGAACTTGTTATATGACAGTCACTAACAACTCCTATTTTTACATGTTTCTTAGAAAATGGATAAATTGTCTTTCTCTTTCTCTGTCCACTTCCACGAATGATTTTTCCGACAAGAGTTAATTGATCTGGATCCAAATCGGAAATTTGTTCTAAAGTTTTATCTACCTGCTCTTTTTTAGGCATTATTTTTCACCCCACGAATATTTTATAAAGTTCAATTTGTAAGACTTCAGCAAACACAAATCACGAACTATTTTTTTACTATATTTGTATCTTATTGAAGCCATTCTTATTAAATCTTTGTGTATTTAATATATTGTTTTCAAACATATATTTCAGAAGTTGGTGTGGTCCTTGAAATCGCTCCAAGGTAGCAGCTGTGTAATCAATGTCATTACATGCCTTCTATGTAATAGAATGTATATTTGACTATATAAGTCTTATGATTCAGTTTAAAAACTAACAGAAGCAAAAGTTTTTAATCTTGTCAGTCTTATGTAAATTATATGCCAATTCATGAAAACATTAGAAATTTAGACTTAAAGGGAGCGAAGCTTATTACAGTGACCAAGAATACCTCCCCTGAACTGATATCTAAGGCTATACAGGCTGGAGTAACAGATCTTGGAGAGAATTATGTACAAGAAGCCATAGAGAAAAAAAGACTTATAAAAGATAAAGCAAAGTGGCACATGATTGGAAGCCTACAGAGTAATAAGGTTAAGCAGGCTGTAAGTATTTTCGATGTCATACAGACCATCGATTCTTATAAGTTAGCTAGAAAGATAGATAAAGAAGCAAAGAAAATAGAAAAAATCCAGCAAGTCATGATCCAAGTTAATATTTCAGGAGATAAAAATGGAGTTGAACCAGAAAATACATTAAAACTGTTCAAACAAGCGTCCAGCTTAAAGAATTTAGAGATAATTGGACTTATGGCTATCGCAAGTAAGGATAGTCCCTATGTTGACTTTAAGAAGATGAAAAATCTCTTCAAGAAGACAAATCTTAAATATCTCAGTATGGGTATGAGCTCGGACTATAAAATAGCTTTAGACGCAGGCTCAAATATGGTAAGATTAGGGACTGCAGTATTTGGTGAAGGGCGCAGAGCAAAAAGTGGAAACTTCTTAGGGTTTTTCAAAGAACTATTTTCATGAAATAATTGTCCCTGTAAACTTTTTCTTGTTAAGAAACTTATCTAAGTTGCCCAAACCCTTCATAATCACTACATCTATGTTAGATTTTCGTGTGATATTTGCCGCGACAGCATCTAATACAAAATGCTGGCCTGGCTTTAATTCCACTTTATCAATCATCTTTTTGAAATTAGCATGGCTTAACTCCTTGATAAACTTAGCATCCTTGTGTTTCCTCGGGTCTTTAGTATATAATCCCTTAACATTTGTCATGTTGATCAAAGTATCAGCCTTTACGTACTTAGCTATCCTTGCTGTCGTACCATCCGAAGTCATGCCTGGTTTCAAACCACCTACCACTACAATGTTATGTTTTTTTAGGAGTCTTGTAACACCTTCAATAGACTGAGGTATATCTGTATTACACTTCTGTAAAAACAAAGCTAAAAGTTTTGCATTGAGCCTTGTTGATTCTATCCCTAACACATGCTGATTGTGTTCACTGATTTTTTCTTTTATCAATGGTTTAATATATTTCCTGCAGGTACTACCACCGCCAGCTACAATTACAACTTTCTGTTTTTTGAGATTGAGTAATAATTTTTTCAAACTCTTCAAGAATTTATAATCAACATCGTCAGGGACTATGATAGAACCGCCGATAGATATTACCGTTACCATTAAATGTATAGAAGCATTCAAGTTTTTTAAGACTTTGCTTTCTCTGTACACACTTCTACATCTTTGTATGAAACAAAACTATTCTCACAAACAACTTCTTTACCATCAATCTTTATTTTAGGAATGATAGTTATAGTTATTAAATCTGTCAATGTACTCTCTATAGAGATAGTTCTTGCACCAAAGGAGTTTATAGAAGATAGAGGGGGGAAGGGAATTATATTAGAATTACTCTTACCTTCTAATCTTATCTGAGAATTACTACTTATGTCTTTGTTTCCGGAATTAGTTATTGTGAAAGTCACCTTTCCTTTACTTGAGCAAGCATTCTTAATTTCAAAAGAGAGCTTGGCGCATTCTTGGACCCTCTGCAATTTGGCTTCATTTGACTCACCCAGACTTGAAGTGAACCCTTTACCCCAAGTCATAATCACTGCTGCCAATGCCACAGTAAATCCGATGATCAATACTGTCGCAATCAAAGGCGAAATACCTTTTTTGCTTCTTTTCCAACCCACCTTCCTACAAAAGAACCCAAATATGAAAATGCACAAGATAGGCAGTACAACTTTGTAATTAATTCCCCCTGTATCTTGCCAAGCTACAACCTTGCCCGTTATTAAATTATGTCTTAAGTCTAACTCCAACTTATCTGTGTTCTGTGCGCTAACTAAAAAAGTTTCATCTACCCACTCACCCACCCTATAATCATAGACCAACATCTTTATTTTGCCTTCCCAAGAATAGGGGATAGTATGGTGGAACACTTTTGTCCCATAACATATTTCATTGCAACCCAAGGCCTTAACATAGAGCAAAGAATTATCCTTATAGAAGTATACCTTCTCAAAAAAACCGCTATTAGATGGTTTTATTATAAACGGAACGGTCTGACCCTTATCAAATGATGGTTGTTTTGGCTCAAGGCCTGAAACATTTGTTTTGGCTACAACTTTCCCATTAGGGTCAGTGATAACAGCGCTCTTAGATGATTTAGAGTATGGCAAGGCTATCGTAAATATGGATTCATTCAATTCAACAGTGGCCCCACCCTTAACGTCAACCTCTATATCCGTGTACATGATATTGGGTATGAAACTATAGCCAGATAATGGTTTACCTCCACCCTCTATAATATTAGCGTTGTATGCGTTCCCCATCTTCAAGTCTGGAGGAGGACAACCCTGTTGTAAACTCTTCTCTAAAATAGTCAAGTTCCCACCAACATACTTCATCTTAAGGAGGTAGTAATGACTATCTGTGCAATCGGCTGAAGTCAAGCCAACTAACCCAAATACCAACACCAAAGTTATGAAAATTGTTTTAACCATTTTCTTGCGATATGTTCATTAAGTGTTCCTAGTTTATCTGATTTTTTATAACTTTTCATTATAGATTCTTTTGAAGCCCTATAAAAATGAGAGTGAGTACATCCTTCCTGACAACTAATGTTCTTCAACCCATATGCTTTAAGCTGATCACATGACTTCTTGCAATTTAATAAAGGAAGTTCTTCCGGAAATTTGCCCTTAGGCACGACATACTCATCAGCCAAATGGAAAAGTGCATGGCCTAATTCATGTGCCAACACCAATTCATCATCTGCAGTGTTCAAAAAGATAAAGTTCATGTAAGCAACAGATCTCAAGTGAGAAAATGTATCTTTTATTTTACTTCTTTCTGTCAAGACAATGAATAAATCATTAGAACATATACTACCTTTTTTCTGTACACCTTCAGTATCACAGAATATGTACCCTGAGTATTTACATTTCAGATCCTGGGGAGTCATGGCCATGTTAATATTGAATTTCTTATTCTCTGATTTGAATGGTTCTACTGTAAATAAACCCTGCTCTGTAAATCTCTTTACATCTTTCCTGAAATCAGAAAGGTTACTATAGCCGTTGGGTATAAAAACTAAGTCAACCTTATCCTTACTTGGACCATTGTTAACCAAAGAAATGCATTTAGATGAAGTTATCAATTCTGGAGATTCAGAAGTAAAGAACATTATAATACCCACAAGAATTAATATTCCTGCAAGTATCCCAACTATAAGATAAGCGCTCAAACCTCTTTTGTCCATCTTTATCATTTATAATAGTTGATGAACAGATTTATATAACTTAAGGTAATAGTGGTGGTAAAAGGTGGTTTGATTGAAAAAATGCAGTCTAATAACATTCCTAGTTTTTGTAATTATTGCTTCTTGTACGAGTGCTGTTGACTATAAGTATTATAGAATTGATACTGATAAGAAAGTTAGTCTTACCAATTCTCAAGGAGAGTTAAACCCCTTAGGTTCTGAATTGGTGAGCGCGAGTTATGATAGTAAGGATATGTTGAAAGTCATAAAGTTCACGGCCTCAGGAGCAATGCATGATAGTTTTAAACTAGGGAATGTATCACGATCAGATGAATTGGTGTTTGCAAGTAACACGAGTTCTCCTTCTTCTATAGGGGCATATTATGGAACCTATGCCAATGACTATAGGTTTTATGCATTACTTGATGAAACAGGTTGTTATGATGTGAATAAAAAAATTATAGATTGCCCCCAAATGCAGTTTAGAAATGCTTCAATTACAATAACAGTGAAAGATGTTGACTTGAGGATGCATAAGTGGACTTTGGTGTTGGGTAAGGATGAATTAAAAGATTATTTTGAAATTTTGGTGAAAGCATCTGGTATAAATCCTCATTGGTTAGCAGAAACTAAGCTAGGGAAAGGTGGAGTGGCCGTGTTAGGTGATTTCAAGGTTGGTGGGATAGACTCATCTGCCAGGACAAAAGATCTTATCACCGGAGATGGCATTCTGATTAATAGACCATTAGTAAATTTAAATAAAGAACAGTTATTGATAAATCCCCCAAAAGATTTGGTTGTAAAAGCTAAAGTTAAAAAAGAAGTTGTGGAAGAAAAGCCTATTAAGGATATTAGGACGTTCCCACAGATTAAAGATAAAATATCTCCATTAAAAAATATGAATCTCAATGAAACGAGGGATAAACCTATAAAGAAAAATAAAACAATGAGGGGTTGGTGGGTCTATTTTTTGATTGTCATTTTAATTCTGTTTTTCATTGTACTGTATTATAAAATAAAATACTAAAAATCCTGCACTTTCAACCAATCTAGTAATGCTCTCACAGCCTTCGCTCTATGTGAATGTTGTTCTTTCTCTTCCTTTGACATTTCTGAAAACGTCCTTGTTTCACCTTCTGGCATAAATAATGTATCATATGCAAAGCTTACGTTTTCACTAGGATTTTCCCTCATTGTCCCTTTGCACACACCTTCAAAAGTCATTGGCATTTCTCCAGGCTTATAGAAGGTGAACACTGTCCTGAAATAAGCTTTTCTGTTTTTGTTCTCAAGTATCTTCAGTATACCTGGAATACCCACGCCCTCATAGAAAACAGCAGCGTTTGGTCCAGGAAAGTTGTTGTATGCCTCAAAATAGATCCCCGTATCCTCAACTATCAATGGTTTAGAAATAATCTTCATTGCATGATATGCTTTTGCTAAACTGACTTCCTTTTCTGTTTTTAGCTTCTGTTCAATAATCTTAGCATCTGATTTTAAAAGAGTAATACCCTCATTTATCATCATTGTCTTTACTTCTTCAAACTCATGTAAATTTTCTGTCACAAAGAATAATTGTTTCATGTTTGTGTTAAGAATTATTGTTTGTTTAAATTATTTTTGGACAATTTGCTAGCCCCAATACTTTTTTGGCTTAATCAGACTAAATTTTACTTCTGGAAACTTCTCTTGAAGCATTTCACTTAACTTAATCATACCAATCATTTCTGCAGTATGGTTTATATCTACTGCACCCATGCCCAGCGCATCTATATGTTGAGCGTTATGATGGGTTAAATCGCCACTTATAATTATATCAACACCTGATGCTTTAAAAGAATCTGCAAATTCCGGGGAAAAACCCGAGCCCCCCATTATTCCAATCCTTCTTACCTCTTCTTTCCGAAGAGACTTTTCTATGTCTATATTTAACTTTTTCATGAATAATTCAAAATCCATAGGTTCTTCTAACTCTACAACTTTCCCCTTTGTTTCAATATTTAGAATCTTATATTTAAAATCCTTGAAAATCTCTTCTATTAAAGCTAAATTCATCAAGGTATTATCAAAAGATGTGTGTGATGAGTAAACAGAAATATTGTTTTTAATGAAGTATTCTACCATCCTGAACAAGTTTCCTTGTATAGACATAGGAGGATTGAAAGCTATCAATGGGTGGTGGGTTATCAAGAAGTCACAATCTAAATTGTCTATGATAGAATGGTCACAATCCAAAGCAACAGCAACCTTACTTACCACCCTATCCTGATCCTCGCAAATCTGTATGCCAGAATTATCCCATTCCTCCTGAAGATCTAAATGAGCTATTTCTTCAATATACTTGGTTATCTCTTTAACTTTTACCATTTACGTTACAAAAACCATCATATCTATTTATAACTATTGGACTTCCATAAACTTTTTAACATGAATTATAATGTATCATCATATGCATAAAGAGGATGATGGTTTAGATCGTATTTGTCTTAGACAGAAAATTGTATCTTTGAGAGTAAGCAAACAAGAAGTGTGGGAGGTAGGTTTCATGAGATTCTATTCCCTTTGTAAGGATTGCACACCTGACGAAAAAAATAAGGAATGTCCTAACTATCTTCCAGGAAAATTATATACTTTTGAAGTTAAGCCTAGTCCACAGTAAACAACCTAGAATCATGGACGTCAAAAATCCCAATCCTAGCTCCAGCATCCAACCACCCATGAGCATAATTCAAAGCAGCGAATGCGTTAATGAAATCTCCTTTCCTCATGAAGTGTTTAGCATCTGATACATATCTTTCGACCATATCTAAATAATCTTCCCTTGCTCCTTCAATTTTTATATTCTTGCCAGAATCTTTTGCCATCTGGAGAGCCTCCCCAGTAATCTTAAAATATTTGTCTAGTTTTTCTTTTGTAACTTCTTTCATATCTAGATTTGAAAACATAAATATATTTAAAACTTCTCTTATGTAACATTATAACAAAGAAGGTGAAATATAATGACTCATAATTTTGACGGGAAATACGTAGTTCTTGGAGGGTTGGATGGGATTGGCAAAGGCACAGGTATAAGGGCCTTGGTTGAACATGAGATTTCTCAAGGTAAAAAAGTACTTGATGTTGATTCTTGGCAGAAAGAGCGTGGAAAAGATCCTCCAATCCTTGAAATTTTAGACTACGATGTTGTAGTATGCTCAGAACCAACTTATGCCTTAGGTGGAAAGCACGTCAGGGAAGAGTTAATTGCCAACAAAAACAAAGGTAAGTATACAGCCATGGATGTGGCTCATGGTTTTTCTAAAGATAGACACAGGGCACTTCTCTGTTATGTCTTACCAGCATTAGCTATGGGTAAAAGAGTCATCCAGTCAAGATCTGTAGAAACCAGTTTAGTATATCAACCTGTACAAGCAGAAGAGAATGGAGAGGAATTGGATGTCGAGATGCTGATGGAACTTGGAGGCAATATGTTTGCTCTTCAGTATGGTGGGCCTGATCTGATGATTATACCGACTATTGAAAATGCAAAAGAATGCATAGGAAGGTTGCGGTCTCGGACCGACAAAGACGATGATAGCTATCTGGAATCTGTAAACCTTCAACTGAAATTCAAACCAAGGTATGAAAGTAAATGGTTCAAATCCATATTTGAAGATAGAGAAACAAGAGTTGTGTACATAGATGCAGGGATTTCGCCCGAACATACTGCGTCTGAGACTTTAAGGATGTATAGAGAATTTTTAAGACTGCAATAGACTATTAAACCTATTTTTGACACTTTCGCAATCTTTTTAAATATGTAATACATCATATGATAAATATAGTTAAAGGATTTAACTGTATTTATGAACCAAGTCCTTTCTCTCGTGAGGTGATTTTTATGAAATGGAAAACTCTAACTAGCTTGGTAACTCTTCCTCTTGCAGGATTGGCTGCTTCTTGTGGAGATTGTGTTATACCACAACCTAATACAGGTATTGAACAGATATTCTTTGACGAGGATTATTATGATAATAACAATCTTAAGAGACAACATGATGAAACACTCCAAGCTGTTATAGACAGTACAGAAAGGGTTAATCATCAAGTTACCTATGAAGTCACCTTTGAATACTTAGATGGAAGGAAGGAAACAAGTGACAAAACTTTAAAGGGGTTCGGGTCTGGGATAGTATACGCGAGAAAAGGGAATTACAAGTATATTATAACGAACCACCATGTCGCAGGAAAATCAGAAGATATAACAATACGCCCACCAAAAATCTATGGAGTCAAAGAGATCAGGGCCAAAGTTAAGTCAGAGAAAGTCTTTGTGGTAAAGAATGGCAAAGAAATAACTTTAGAGCTTCTTGCTTCAGATTCAGTCATTGATGCAGCACTATTAAGGTCAACATCCCATGAATTAGAAGTTTTCCAAGGAAAAATAGGGGATTCGAGCCTGTTAAAGCCAGGAGACTTTCTTTATGTTATAGGAAACCCTTTAGGGGAAGATAAGATGCTCAGGCAAGGGATTGTATCAAAAACTAGTGTGAATGATAAGTTCTTGCATCACAACAGTCCTCCAGGCAAAGGGCAATATAAAGATTGGTTCGTCATGCAACCACCATTGAATCCAGGAAATTCTGGTGGTCCGATAATCGCCCTACATGAAGGAGAATATCATTTTGTAGGAATCTCTGTAGCACAATTAGTTAAACGGACGCCATATGGTTCAATACCTCATAATGGAATGAACTATGGGGTAAAGATAAATCCTATAATGGACATGGTAGATAAGTATTTCAAGAAGAATAAGTATTAACTAATAATAACCCTAGCAACAGAAGTGACCTTATCGTCTTTCCTCAACCTAATCACTCTTACGCCCTGTGTATTACGGCTAATCTGAGAGATATCGTTAGCCAAGGTTCTTATGACAATGCCCTTCTGAGGCATCACTGTCTTTATACCAATAACATCTCCGTTCTTCGGAGTAATCTTCATGTTCCTAACACCCTTCCCACCCCGCCTAATCAGATTATATTCATTAAAAGATGTCCGCTTACCATAACCTTTTCTCGTAATCGTTAAAAGTGAACCACCCTCGATGTCCAAAGCTACTTCCAATCCAACAACCTCATCTTTGTTCCCCAACCTTATACCACGAACACCAGCAGCAGCACGGCCCATAGGACGGACATCATTTTCGTCAAACTTAACAGCCTGCCCTTTCTTTGTGGCCAAGATAAACTTCAGATTACCAGGAGTCAACTTCACCTGTACCAGCTTATCATTATCCCTCAAGCCAATGGCGATAATCCCGCCTTTTCTAGGGTTTGCATACTGACTTAGGTCTGTTTTCTTCACTAAACCATTTTTTGTGGCAAATAACAAATAATGCTTATCTTTAAATTTTCTTAAAGGTATCATTGCTGTTATACGCTCATCATTCTTGAGCCTCAAGAGATTAATGATAGCCTTGCCCTTAGAATACCTTCCACCAGTAGGCATCTGGTATGTCTTAAGCCAATATACCTTGCCTTTGTTGCTAAAAAACAGTATGTAACTATGAGTTGAAGTTGTGAACAGATGCTCTATGACATCCTCTTCCTTCATGGTTGCGGCAATCTTTCCTGTGCCCCCTCTCTTCTGCTGCTTGTACTCATCCATAGGAGTCCGCTTGATGTAACCAGAATATGTGGCAGTTACGACCATATCTTCTTCAGGTATGAGATCTTCAGATTCAATAGACTCATGAATATCCAAAATCTCTGTCCTTCGGTCATCACCATACTTTTCTTTCAATTCCTCAAGATCATTCCGGATTATGTCAAGAACCCTTTTTTCGGAGGCCAAGATGTCCTTAAGGTCTTTTATCAGCTCCAAAAGCCGCTTGTATTCCTCCTCAATCTTATTCTGTTCCAAAGACGTAAGCTTTTGCAGCTTCATGTCCAGGATTGCTTGTGACTGCACTTCTGTCAATTCATACTTTTTCATCAATCTTTCTTTTGCATCCTGTACGCTCTTTGATGCCTTGATGTCTTTCACAATAGCATCAATGTTTTTCAATGCAATCCTCAAACCTTCTAGAATATGTAAACGATCCTCAGCTTTCCTAAGTTCAAATCTTGTCCTTCTGATAATGACATCCTTCCTGTGGTCCAAGTAATGGTGCATAATCTGCTTCAGGTTCATGACCTTAGGCTGATTTTCGTACAATGCAAGCATGTTCGCGCCGAAAGTGGTCTGCATGGATGTGTGCTTGTACAATTGATTCAGCACAACATCTGCGTTGAAACCTTTCCTTATGTCTATCACGACCCTGATACCTTCCCTATTGGATTCATCCCGAATATCAGTAATACCCTCTATCCTCTTATTCTTAACGAGCTCTGCTATAGAAATTATCATGTTGGCTTTATTGACCATGTAAGGGATCTCAGTTACAATAATCCTATCTTTCCCCTTATGCTCTTCAATGTCAGCTCTTGCCCTTACTTTGATAATACCTCTGCCTGTTTTATATGCGGATAGTATACCGTTTCTGCCCGAGATTATCGCGCCTGTTGGAAAGTCTGGACCCTTGACATACTCCATTATCTCCAATATACCTGCCTCAGGGTTGTCTATGAGCATTATCAGGGCATTACATACTTCTTTCAGGTTGTGGGGTGGGATATTTGTAGCCATACCAACAGCTATACCTGTTGAGCCGTTTAATAGTAGACTGGGAACTTTCGCAGGCAAGACTACAGGTTCTTTGGATTTTTCATCGTAGTTAGGGACAAAATCAACAGTGTCCTTATTGATGTCCTGTAACATCTCTTCTGAAATTTTTTGCATACGTGCTTCCGTGTATCTCGCAGCTCCAGCGGGATCTCCATCAATTGATCCAAAATTGCCTTGCCCGTTAACTAAAGGATATCTTAAAGAGAATTCTTGCGCCATTCTTACCATGGTATCATAAATTGATTGGTCACCGTGTGGATGAAACTCTGCCATCGTTCTTCCGATAACGTGTGCTGATTTTCTAAACGGCTTACTTCTTTGTAAACCTAGCTGATTCATTGCATAAAGGATTCTTCTTTGTACAGGTTTTAATCCATCTTTAACATCAGGTAAAGCTCTACTAACTATAACGGACATAGAGTAACGAAGGTATGCAACCCTCATCTCATCTTCAATGACCTGTTGAATTATTTTTTCATCTTTTTCAATATTTTTTGCTTCCATTTTATACATCTAAATCCAAGACATCTTTAGCATGTTCCATTATGAAGTTTCTTCTAGGTTCTACTTCTTCTCCCATCAAGACAGTGAACATTTCATCGGCAGCTACTGCATCTTCTACAGTAACTTGTTTTAATGTTCTAGTTTCAGGATCAATAGTTGTTTCACCTAACTGATCGGCATTCATTTCACCAAGCCCTTTATATCTCTGTATCACTAAGTTAGACTTGTTACCCAATTCTTTCAATATTTTATCTTTCTCATCTTCATCTTGAGCATAATATTTTTTCTTACCATCTTTTATCATGAAAAGCGGTGGTAGTCCGATATAAACGTGACCACGTTCTATAAGTTCTTTCATATACCTATAAAAAAACGTCAAGTTCAGTGTAACGATATGAGAACCATCAGTATTATGTAATAAAATTCCACCTGTTCCACCAATGAAGTTCTGGTCTTTCTTAATAGAAAAATCATAGACATGTTTTTTGTTATAATTTATTTCTTTGATACTTGTAATTTTTATTGCTGAAAAATCTTTAGATATCGGAAAGAAGTCCTTTCTTTTTTGATTAAACTTTCTCTTATCCTTGGAAAGTTTTTCATTCAATAGGTCTGAACGTTTATGGTTTATCCAGATATTTTTTGTATTTAACAAGTCATTACATTTTACCATAACATGATAAATAGTTTTGTTATTTCGATTTCCACGATTGTTCGCTTTGATAATTTCATATACAGCAAAAATACCTAACTGTCTGTACAAGTTTAGAGTACCTAACGCTAGTTGTTTAGATATTGAAGTATGCTGTAACCGTTCTTCCTTTGGATGAATATATCCATCAGAATGTAACAACCCTTCAAGTAAGGCCTCTTTAACACTATTTTTTACATTATAAAATATGTCAGGTACAAATTTATCAAGAGCCTTTTTTTCAAATAATCCCAATTTTTTCAACAAAAGGAGAAACATAAATGAATGAAAATGTAATTGTGAATGACTTTTCCTATTATCTTTTACAAATGGAACATAAAATTTGTCTTTTATAATCTTACTTAGTCTTGGAAGATAGTATCTCTCATCATCCTTGTTTATTGCTATAATGCATCTGTTAGGACTTTTTTTATTTTTAGAAAAACAGCCGTCACCCAAAAACACCCCTAAGAAATAAGCCAAGTCTTCATCTAATTTTAATTTTAGTTTGAGAGGGTTCTTTGTTAACCAGTTGAAAATATCAGCCTTGTTTAGCAGTCTCTTATCATTTATTTCATTTTCAAAATCATTAAAATTCAAAAAAACTTTAAAATCAAAATCATCCAGTTTTAATCCAATTAAATTAAAATATCTTTTTAAATCTCTTAGTTTTGGCCTAACATTATCGTTTTTATATTCCCACTGTTGAAAAATAGTAAAATAAATTCCAAGCTTTTCTCCAAGAGTCTTCCTTGAAAACTTACTTTGCCTTACCATTCTTATTTTTTTCCAATCATCTATACCAATATCAATCAAAGCATTTTCAGGGATTTTATTTAATTCTTTATAGTTCCAACTTAACCATATCCTTTTTTTATTAACAACTGGAAGCTTATATAACTCAGAACTTAAATCAATTATAATATCTTTTTCAATACTTGGAAGTTTATTTGGGGCTACTAGATAATCCCCTTCTTTAATATTTCTTACTTCTTTGAATTTTACTTTCCCATTTTGATATACATAAACACTATGATCACCTGTAACTTCAACATTATATTTTTTAACAGTTGTAAGAGAATAGACCCTGGTTCTTACTGGATGTTTTATTGCAGAATAAATATCATTTAACACAAGTTTTCCATTGTTATAACTCATAACCTGGTATTGTTTAAAATTAATTTTATTTTCAATAAAATCTCCAACCAGCCAAGACTCAACCATTTTAGTTTTT
>CAZUKZ010000004.1:41304-43687 GCA_964621125.1 Candidatus Woesearchaeota archaeon | reverse complement strand
GACAAAGCAACATTCTACAAAACTTTAATAATCAGAGGATTTCACCAAAGCCCTACCCCGAAACCTTTATATAATCTCTGACAATAGTATTAAACATAATATTTTTAGTAAAAAAGGAGGTAGAATCAATGAAAAACAACAAAAAAGGTATTTCACCTTTAATTGCAACAGTTCTAATCATAGGGTTTACTGTGGCTTTAGCAGCAGTCATAATGACATGGGGTTCAAGCTTCACGAAATCCATACAATCCGGTCAGGAAGAGGCTACAAAGCAGCAGCTGGCCTGTGCTCAAAAAGTAAGTTTGAGCATAAAAAGTGGTTGCTTAACAAAAGATTTTAAAAGTATACAGATGATTCTTGAGAACAAAGGTTCCATAGACATAAAAAAGATTAAGTTTAGGCTTTATGAGAATGCTAATTCAGTAAGTACAAAAGATCTCGCTGACTTTGATAAAATTACAGGAAATCAAGCTTTAACATCTTTTGCCATAAAAACAATAACTGTAAGTCCTACAAATCCCAAAGATATAAAAAAGATTGAAGCTATACCTACAGTTTCTGTAGACAGTAAGGAAGTTACTTGTGCTGGAGCAATGGTATCTTACGGTGACCTAAGTGGCAGTGGTCTTAGTGCTTGCTTATGAATAAATTAACTTTATTTTTTATCTTTTTTAATAAACAAACAAAATGAAGAAAGGGCAAATCTGGATATCTGCAGTGTTGTATATGGCACTAGGCATAGTAGCTTTGACTTTAATTCTCAGTGCAGGCGTGCCTTTGATTCAGAAGATGAAAGACAGGAATGTTGTTTCTCAAACAAAAATCTTGATGTTTTCTATTGATAAAAATATCAATGCAGTGTTAAGCGAAGGGCCTGGTTCGACTAGATACCTTTCCCCTGTTGAGATAAGGGCTGGGAATTTTTGGATTGAGCCTAATAAGGATATTATTAGGTGGCAGATGAAGACTACTGCAAAATTATTAGAACCCAGCATTGATAGTTCTGGGAAACCTATAAAGATTAGTGGCAAGGAAATGAAGCCTTTCAAGGAAGGCAACCTGAACTTGTTTTTACAGTCCTCTTTTGTTGAGGATGAATACTTAATGCACCTTAACCTGAATTATACTAAAAATGCAAACGTATCTTTAGAGTCAGATACGTTGCCTCCTTTTTCTGGAACGTACAGCATGACGATAAGTCATACTGGAAAATATTCTTGCAATCGGGGAGACAAAGAAATAACATCTGGGCTTGACGAGGGGAAGTGTCAAAAAGGAGCATTTAACTATTCTCCAAACAGGCCTGTAGTAAAAATAGAAGTTAAGTAGGCCGAAAGGTATATAAGCATAGCTTCTTCTATGTAATATGTGTATATTGGGGTGCTTAGATGGCTGAAGAAGCTAAAACAAATTCTGAAAAAGAGAAGCCAGCGCAGGAAAAAACGGAAGAGTATGTACCATTATTTGAGATTAAAGTACCTACTGACATACCTCAATTACCTGAGGCCAAGGACCCTAGGACTGTTAATGTCAAGTATCCTGTGATAGAGCCTTTCACTTATATTCACATTCATTGGAACGATGCTGAAAGTGAGTTATTCTATGAAGTTGAGGAACCACAGTTGGATGAAAAGCAGAAGAAAGAGCTTGATTTGTTAGAGGAGGGTTTGACTGAACTCATAAATATAAGTTTCGTTAACATGAAAGATGAGAAGAAAGTTATAGAGTTCTTGGAGAAGAGCTTGAAGATATTAGTAGATGAGTTGGGATTCAAGGTGGATGAAGCAACTTTTTTGAATTATATGTATTTTATATATAGAGATTTTGTGGGGCTTGGTCGGGTGGAACCATTGATGAAAGATTATTTTATAGAGGATGTCGAGTGTAATGGGAAGGGGACGCCAATATATATTGTCCATCGGAAGTATAGGAACTTACGAACAAATGTTATATTCAACGAAATGAAACCTTTGATATCTTTTGTGGAAAAGCTTGCACAGAAGGCTTCTAAGTATGTATCATATTCTAACCCTTTGCTTGACGGATCTTTGCCGGATGGGTCTAGGGTAAACGCTACATATACAGAGGATGTTACTTCTCGTGGACCAACTTTTTGTTTTAGAGAAGGCTATATACAATTACATGATGGTTCATTATACGAAATTTCAGAGTTCTTTGAAAAGGCAAAAAAGAGTTTTGGCATAAAGAAGGAGAAAGAAAATGAAGTTGTTTATTTGAAAAATCTAAATGGGGTCGGTGTCACTGAAAAAAGTCTGAATCATAAGAAATCCAAATTGACTTCTGTAATCAAGCTTAAGCCTCCAAGCAAATTAGTAGAGATTGGATTAAGAGATGGAACAGAGCTAAAAGTCACATTGAATCA
>CAZUKZ010000004.1:0-41285 GCA_964621125.1 Candidatus Woesearchaeota archaeon | reverse complement strand
GCTGAAAAACTTGAGTTGATTGAAGCCAAGGATATTAAAAAAGGTATGTTCCTTCCAATTCCAACAAAAGTTAATATTAAAGGGAAAATAAATAATTTTAATATTAAAGATTTATTACTTTCTTTTCCTAAAAAAAAGGCTTTAAATATCTATCCTACAAACCCTGTTAAAAATATATTAAAGGAATATTTAAAAAATTTCAAATTTCGCGGCAATAGGCTAAATAGAAAAAAATTACAGAGAGAATTAGGACAGCACCATTCTTATTTTTATGAAGTGTTAAGCAGGAATAGTGCCATAGAAGCATCATTATTTATAAAAATCTGTGATAAATTGGAAATTGACATAAATTCATTGAATTTGAAAGTGTCAGTGAAAGGTGGAGGCTCAAAAAATGGAATAAAATATGTCCAATTACCAAATAAATTGAATGAAAGGCTTGCTTATCTTATTGGTATGATAATTAGTGATGGTCATCTTACCAAAAATTATGTTTATGTGCTTGGTTTTAAAAAAGAGTTGGCAACAAAGATTCAAAAGATTGTTAGTGGCCTTTTTGGAAAGCAGAATACCTATTATCAAGGGACTAGAGTATATTTATGTAATCAATTTATTTCCTACTATCTTAATCAAATATTCAAAGTTCCAATGGGGAAAAAGTCTAAGATAGTAGGGATTCCTCAAGAAATATTTCAATCTTCAAATAAGGTAGTAGCTAAATTTATTGAAGGGTTGTTTGATGGTGATGGGACTGTAAGTTCAGGTTTATCGTACAAGACTGCTTCAAAAAAATTAGCTGAACAATTAACTTTTCTTCTTGCTAGATTTGGGATTTATTCTATCATTAACAAAAGAGACTTGTATCAAGTTCTAATTCCAGCTTCATATGAAAAGGCTTATCTTGAGAATATTGGCTTTACGGAAAAAAGCAAGCACAACAAACTTAAAGAAAGAGTTTTAAATAGGAGAAAAAACATCAGAAATCATAAAAATTTTAAGAGAATTCCTATTGAGCCTTTTCTTTATCTGATTAAAGAATATGGTTTAGTGAAGTTTAGGCTGTGTAAGGAGATTAAAGCTTCATATGGTTCTTTTTATCTCAAATCAATATCTGAACATTTAGCTTACAAATTGCTTAAATTTTTCAAAAAACAAAAACAGACAAATTCAACTAAAAGTGTTTTAAAATACATTGAATTTTTACTTAAAACAAAGCATGAGTTCATTGAAGTAAAATCTGTTAAATTATTTGATAATAAGAAAAGACTTCCAGTTTATGATATTGAATTAGAGCCCTGTAATTACTTTATAGCAGGAAATAAGCCCTTTAACATGTTTGATACATTGAGGAAGTTCACAAAAGTTCCTTGGACTCCTGTCAAATTGATGCAATTTAGGACTGTTTCACCAGAGATGTTGGCATACTTGTGGCTGTTGGTGGAGTATAAGGCAAGCCTGTTGGTGGTTGGTGGGACTGGAGCAGGTAAGACCAGTTTACTAAACGCAGTAGCCTTTTTCATACCCCCTGCTGCTAGAATAGTAAGTATTGAAGATAGTGTCACTGGCGATGCTGAAATATTGGTTAAAGACATTAATAGTAAAGTAAAAAATATGCGTATTGATAAGTTTATAAAACATAATAGGCAAAAAACAGATTCTGAAATCTTAACTGTAAGTGATGATTACAAGGTGAAGTTTGTGAAGCCTAGTCTGCTCTTGAAACATAAGGTGAAAAAAGACATATATAAGATAACAACCGCTTCTGGAAGAGTTGTAAAAGTAACTAAGGACCATTCTTTGTTCACTATGGGAAATCTTGGACTTAAAGAGACTAAACCCACTGATCTTATCCCAAATGAAAATTTCATAGCTGTCCCAAGGAAAATTCCGTTTAAAGGAACAAAATGTGATTTTATTAACCTTTTGGATCACTTAAATGTATTTAAAGAAGAGTTTTTGGCTGGAGAACCTATAAAGGAGCTTTTTGAAACATATAAATATCAAGATTTTAAAGTAGGAAAAAGCAAATATCAATGGTGGAAGGCACATAACCTTATTAAAATTAAGGATTTATTGAAAGTTGATTTTAAGTTCAGTAAAAAAGATTTGAAAAACTTAAGAATAAAGACTAATATGCAGACTTCTTTGCCAGTTATATTTGATATAACAAAAGACTTTTTAGAATTAATTGGGTTGTGGATTGGTGATGGTTCCTATGATAGATTTAATGCTAATCGAGTTATAATTTCTAATTCAGATAAAGAATGTCGTAATCTTGTTAAAAAGTTTGCAAAACACTTGAATATTAATTTTTCAAAGATGAATGACCGTGTTTCTTTAACTATTAATAGTACGGTTTTTTATAAGTTTATGAGAGAGGTTATTGGTCTTAGAGGACACTCTGCGACAAAGAGAATCCCTCAATTCATTTTCAATCTTAGTCATGATCAGATAAAGCATGTAATAAGAGGTTATTTTAGTGCTGATGGAACTGTACAGAAGCATGAGGTAAGTTGTGCTTCACAAAGTTATGGTTTGTTATATGATTTACAAACTATTTTCTTGAGGATGGGTATTATATCTAGGATTAGGCAATTTTATAGAAAAGACAAATGTCTCTATCTTTCAATATCTTCACATGAAAATGTAACAAAATTCAAAAAAATTGCATTTCTTCAAGAAAGAAAAAATAATAAATTATCAAGCATATGCAACAAGAAAGCACATCATACTTGTTCTGATATAGTTCCCTTAAATAAGGATCATATGAAAAAAATTCACAGTTATCATAAACTCACTTCGGGATATTTAAATGGAAAAAATAATATTGGAAGAGAGTATCTCCAAAGAATTGCTCAAAAAGGATCTTTATTCAATGATATATCTCACTCAGACTTATTTTGGGATAAAGTGAAGAGTGTAGAAAAACTTAGGTCTAAAGAAAGATATGTTTATGACATTAGTGTGCCAGGAACAGAAAAGTTCATTTGTTCTAACGTAATTTTACATAATACGAAAGAGCTCAACTTAATGCATGAAAATTGGTTGCCTGCAATTGCTAGAGCTGGTGTAGGTATGGCGGCCATAACTGGGGAAAAGGCGGGAGAAGTAAGTCTGTTTGATCTTTTGAAAGAGAGTTTGAGGCAGAGGCCTGATTATATAATTGTAGGGGAAATAAGAGGAAAGGAAGCTTATGTTTTATTTCAAGGTATGGCTTCAGGACACCCAAGTTATGGGACAATGCACGCGGATTCTGTACATACTTTAATACAGAGGTTAGAGACGCCACCTATAAGTTTGTCTCCTGCGTTAATTGAATCATTAGATGCTGTATGTATTATTGAGCAGACTAAAGTAAAAGGAAAGCCTGCCAGAAGGATAAGGGAAGTAGTGGAAATTGTTAATGTCAATGCTTCAGGACAGGTGACATTGAATACGCCTTTTAGGAGAGACCCTGCAACAGATACATTCTTATTCAAGACAGACAGTCAGATGTTCAAGAAGATAATGAGTAGATCTGGTATGAGCTGGCCACAGCTTCTTAATGAGTTTAAGAGGAGAGTAGCGATAATCATGGCGCTATACAGGAATAAAATTACTGGCTTTGAAGAAGTACAGAAAGTCATACATAAGTACTACAAGACACCCGAAGTTATACTGGAGAAGTTTAAGATACCATGACATTAGATTTGATAAGACAAAACGCGAACTCTATAGTAGAGGCTTCATACTTATATGACCAGTTACTTCGGGATGGGAAGGAAGCTGAAGAGATAAGGGATTATATGTTATCTTTATTGTCTAACATAGATGAGCTTGTAGAGACAGAAGAATCAAACTTACAAAATGATTAATCCTAATCCAAAGGTAGCTGCCAGTCGTATGGCTTCTATCGCACAGGATATAAAAGAAGCTAAAGAGAGGAAAAAGGTTTTTCTAGATGGATTAGCTAAGCTAAATTATGACTATGAACATAACAAGGTTCCTAAAGCAAAATATGTAAAGGCGAAAAATAATCTTTTGCAAGGGAAAACAAAAGAAGAAGTTGTTGCTGATTATGATAAATTAATACAAGGTTTGTTGGATCAGATGAAACATAATAGCTCTGCAATAAAGGAGAGGGTGGGTGGAAATCCTAAAGAAAAGGTTGAAGAAAAGGAAGAGAAAAAGACAAGTCAAACATTTAAACTAACAAAAAAGCAGAAAGTAAAGTACTTGAAGGAATTGGGTATAAACAAGGAGCTATTATCTGACTTAAAGTGGAGAAGGGAAAAAAGGGCAAAAGAAGAAAAATTAAAGGAGTATGAGTTATACAAGTCCAGTGATTTCGGAATTCTTGCTAATAGGTTATTTGAGAAGTTATCTTTATCCCTTATTAAAAAAAATCCAGAACCATTTGAGGCACTTTTTGATAGTTTAAGAAAATCTGGAATAAAAATATTGTCTAAAACATATGTAAGCATGATGTTCTTGGCTGCGTTGATAGGATTTGTAGTTGTCGCTATTCTCGCTTCATTGCTATGGAAGCATACTAATATTGCAATACAGGTTGTAAGAGGGGTTGGGATGGGTTTTGTAGGTTTTATTGTTACATTGATGTTCATGTATTTGTATCCTAAAAGCGAAGCTGCTTCAAAATCGAGTGGTATGAAAACTGATCTACCTTTTGTCACGATACATATGGCTGCGGTTGCCGGTTCTGGAGCTAGACCCATTTCAATATTCACTACCGTGCTTTCATCAGGAGAGTATCCTAATTTGAGAAATGAAATAAGGAAGGTAGTGAACTATGTTAATATTTTTGGATACGATTTGTCTACTGCCTTGAGAGCTGTGTCTATGCGTACTCCCTCACAAAGGTTTAAAGACCTTTTAGATGGCATGGTAAGTACGATTGATTCGGGTGGTAGCTTAAAACAGTATTTGACAGCAAAGGCTGAAGAGGCCTTGAATACTTATAAACTTGAAAGGAAGAAATATGTTGAGACAATAGCTACATATTCTGACATTTATATTGCAATTTTAATTGCAGGTCCGTTACTTTTTTTTGTAACGTTAGCTATAATACAAAGTATGGGAGGAAAAATTGGAGGATTGTCTGTGAGTGTGATTGCAACTATCGGTACTTATGTTGTGATACCTCTGCTTAATGTAGGATTTATGGTATTCCTATCTATAATGAAACCAAAATGAGATTCAAATTCAAACCAATATACATGTTAGGAATAACAGCTGCGATAATCTTACTAGTGTCGGATTTCCTACTTTTCTTCAATAAGGGGAGTCCTAGTAGATTGTTCTATCCAATGTTTATAATTTCATTAGTTGTTGCTGGTGTGCAGTTCCTATTAGATTTCTTGAAAGAACTGAAAAGGCAGAAAAGGTTGGAAGAGAAATTTTTGGATTTTACTAGAAATATGGGTAGTGCAGTAAAGTCTGGCATATCTATACCTGCTTCTATAATTCAGGCTGCTGGTAAGGATTATGCTGAACTAGATCCTTATGTTAAGAAGATGGCTAACCAGATTAGGTTAGGGATTCCAATCCACAGGGCTATGGTAACTTTTGCTGAAGATACTAAGAATATCATAATAAAAAGGGCTATATCTATTGTCATTGAGGCTGAGGCTAGTGGCGGAGATATATCTCAAGTACTAGATTCTGTTACTGGATCTTTGGTTGCGATGAAGAAGCTTAAAGAGGAACAGAAAAGTGGGTCTTATGGTCAGATTGTGCAAGGTTATCTGGTGTATTTCATATTCATAGCCATAATGCTTGTTTTACAGTTGAAACTATTTCCTAAACTCACCCAGTTAGGGAAGGCTGGTGGTGGTTCTAGTATGGGTGGGATTGGTGGATTGGGTGGTGGAGTTGGTACGGCTGTTACTGTTAACTTGGATAAGATTTTTTTTATACTTCTATTAATTCAGGGTGGGTTTGCTGGATTGATGATTGGTTTTTTTTCAGAAGGGCAGTTCAAAAGGGGGATAATTCATGCTATTGCATTGGTTGTTGCGGCTGCGTTAATAGTGACAACTGTGAAAGGAGGGATATAATGGACAAAAAAGGAGTTAGCCATGCGGATTGGGCAATAAGTATGGGGATGTTTTTGGTGTATGTCTTGAGTTTGTTTATGATTATTCAACCAGGAGTTCAGCCTATTTTTGATAACCAGAATTTGGTTAAGGTGGTGGAGGTGGGGTTGAGAGGTGATGTGTCTACTGTAGTGGATAAGATGCCTATTTTTGTTAATCCTGGGACTCTTTCTAATTTTAGAGTTAAGATAGATGTGTCTGGTTTTTATCCTAATGAAGTAAAATATTTTGCTGTAGTGAAATTAGATGATAAAGGAAATCCAGATTTTAAGAATATTAGGCCTATATCTATTAGTGGGGATGTTTTAACTTTTTCTGATACAACAGGTTCAACAAATAAATACATGCTTTATCATGCGGAAGAGTTTACTTACCTTCCATCTGGATCTCTGACTTCTTCAAAATTTGTTCCACCTAAAGATAGAACTTTGGGGGTCGTGGAAAACATTGAAGGATTAAAGGAAAAGAAACTAGATCAAAATGTGAAAAGTAATTGTGGGGATAAGAAAAAGTACGCTCAACTTAAAGATAAATGGAACTATCCCATTACAAAGGATTTTAGTATATACTATATCAAAACATCTAAGCCCACATATAAGTATATTGACAGAAAGGTAGTGTGTGAGGTGGAAAAACCTTATCAACAAGCTAGTGTGTTTGTCAAGGAATGGACTGATTATTTCATAGATCTGTATGGGAGGAAGACGCCTGTAAGGTTGAATGTGAGAGTATGGTGAACAAAAAAGGTTACATCAGGACATTGGAGGCTGTGATTGCTATAGTTATCATTCTGATATTCATATACTCTGTTGCACCTTTGCCAGAGATTGATGAGGATAAAGTCCCATTGATTGTCAAGAATGCGCATAATCATATTCTTATGGAGGTGTTGAACCAGTCTTTAAGGAAAGAGATTTTGGAAGCAGTTATTTGTAAGAGTTCTTGTACTCTCAAGGATAAAGATTATACTCAAATGGTTATCCCTAGTAATAAGAATAAGCTTAACAAATTAAAAAGCCTTATAACTGAAAACACTCCGCCTGGCTACACACATGCATTTGAGATATGTGCTAAGCCTGTGTGTATCTTACAGTCAGTATCTGCTGATAATTATGCTGGAAAGTCTGTCTATGCGGATGATACCTTGCTTGTAGATAAGAATGGTGGGGTGAGGATTTTAAGGCTTTGGTTCTGGAAGAAGTGAAAAGCTTTTTAAACTATCACTCTATTTTTACGTCTAATGGAATATAAATTCGTAGATGACCTGACTTCAGACGTGATGTTTGAGGCTTATGGCAGGGATTTGAAGGAATTATTTATTAACGCAGCCAAGGCTTTATCTACAATTATCTGTAAGGTTGAAAAGATTGATGCTAAAGAGAAGGTTGATGTTGAAGTCAAAGGTGAGGATAAGGAAGATTTATTGTTCAATTGGTTGCAGGAGATAATTGCTGCAGTTGATATAGAAGAGAAGTTCTTTTCAAAGTTTGAAATTAAGCAGATTGATGATACGCATTTGAAAGCTGAACTTTATGGAGAACCGATTACACCTGAAAAAGGCGAGACTGTGGTAAAATCACTTACATATTATAAATTTAAACTTGAAGAGACGGAGCATGGCTATAAGGTTACAGTCGTGGTTGACATCTAAGGAGGGAAGTTGAAATGAAAGATAAGCTGAAAAAAATTGGAACAAATGAATGGTTAGTTTCAAAAGAATTGAGAGAAGGTATGAAGGTTGATGCTAAAATTTTTGCTAATGATGATATATTTGAAGGGTTGGAAGATGCCGCTGTCGAACAGTTAACGAATGTTGCTTGTCTACCTGGGGTGTTGGAGCCTGTGGTTGCCTTGCCTGATATGCATTGGGGGTATGGGCTTCCTATGGGGGCGGTAGGTGCGTTTGACTTGGAGAAAGGTGTTATTTCTGCTGGATGTACTGGTTTTGATATCAATTGCATTTCTGGAGATACTAAAGTTTTACATGAGTTCGGTTATTCTAAGCCTATTAAGGATTTTACCTATTCGTGGGCGAAAGATAGCATAAAATGCATGAATCCCACAACCAAAGTTAAAAATACTAAAATAGAGTTGTTCTTTAAACAAAGACCTAAGTCCAAGGTATTTGAGGTAAGTACTCTTTCAGGAAGGAAGATAGTATGTTCAGAAGATCATCCTTTATTTACAGAAAAAGGCATGGTACCTTTGAAGAATATTAAGGATGAAAAGATTTCAATATATCCTTTTGAGGGGGTAAAATATGAAGAGCCTTTGGATGATATTATCATTCCTGAGAGTAATTTTGATGATAAGGACATCCAGATTGTTAATGGGCTTAAAAGAAGACAATTGTTGCCTATAAAATATTCAACAAGGAAATTGCCTTATTTGATAAGGTTATTGGGTTTCTTGTGGGGAGATGGTTGTGCTTATATCTCTAAAGGGAGAGCCTACGTTTGTGCTTATAGCAAAGATAAAGATGAAATGGAAAAAGTTGCAGAAGACATAAGACATGTAGGTTATAGTCCTTATATTTCTTCAAGAGATAGACATCATGAGATTGACACATTTTATGGGAAAGTAGTATTTGACACAAGATCTCATGAGATGAGATGTAGTTCAAATGCATTATTCCATCTATTAAGGGAACTAGGTTTGCCGACAGGAGACAAGACAATGGCAGATTTTAAGGTTCCTGGTTGGCTTATGAAAGCCCCCTTATGGCAAAAGAGATTGTTCTTGGCTGGATTGTTCGGAGCAGAATTAAGTTCTCCTAAAACTGTAACAGGGCATGGTTTTAACTTTAATAGTCCGGTTTTTTCTTTAAATAAATTAGAATCTTTAATACCAAGTGGAGAAATATTCTTGAAACAGATACAGGATATACTGCAAGACTTTGGTATTGAAAGTAATATAATAAATCATAGAAGGGATTATGTGGGTAAGAAAGGGGTCAAGTATAGGCTAAGATTACAGATTTCCTCAAAACCTGAAAACCTCATAAGATTATGGTCTATGATTGGCTATGAATATGCTAAAAATAAAAGTTATTTGGCTAATGCTGCCGTGCAATATCTTCGCATGAAAACTCAAGTGGTCAAGGAAAGAAAAAATGCTATAATAAAGGCTAATATATTAAGAAAAAAGGGTGAGAGACCGATAAACATCTATAAGCAATTGCAATCACGGAATGTTAATAAGCGCTTTTTACAAAGAACTATATTTGAGGGAAGGAAGGATGTTCCAAGAGTAGCTTTCAATTTCCATAAATTTGATGAGTTTGTGAATATCTATACTAATGGTTTAGGGCAAACTGGGCAAATCTGGGATAAGATTGTTGATAAGAAAGAACTAGATTTCAACGATTACGTCTATGATTTTACAGTAAGAGACGAACACCACAACTTTGTGGCTAATAATTTTGTAGTTTCAAATTGCGGAATTAACATGATAAATACGAATCTTACAGCTGAAGAGGTACAAGAAAAATTGAAAGAACTTGTTCCTGCTTTGTTTGACGCTATCCCTTGTGGGGTTGGTTCTAAGGGGAAATTGAGATTGACTATGGAAGAACTGAATGAGGTTTTACGAAAAGGTGTGGATTGGGTAATTGAAAAAGGTTATGGTGTAGAAAATGATAAAAAACATACTGAGGAGAAAGGTCGGATGGATGGCGCTGACCCATCTAAGGTAACTGATTTAGCAAAGAAGAGGGGCGGTCCTCAGTTGGGGACGTTAGGGGCAGGGAATCATTTTCTTGAAATACAGAGAGTGGAGGAAGTGTTTGACGAAGGGTTGGCTAAAAAGTGGGGTTTGAAGAAAGGTAATGTGGTGATAATGCTACATTGTGGATCTCGTGGGTTGGGTCATCAAGTTGCGACTGATTATTTGAAAATTCATGAGAAAGCTGCACAGAAGTACGGCATCAAATTGCCAGATAGGCAGCTGGTGTGTGCACCATTTAATTCACCTGAAGGACAAGATTATTTTGCAGCTATGAAATGTGCGGTAAATTATGCTTTTGCAAACAGACAAGTCATGACGCATTGGGTGAGGGAGACTTTTGAGAAAGTCTTTGGTAAGAGTTGGAAGGATATGGAGATGCATATGATCTATGCCATAGCACATAACATAGCCAAAGTTGAAGAGCATACTGTTAACGGTAAGAAAAAAGAAGTCTTGGTTCATCGGAAGGGGGCTACAAGGTCATTTCCTAATACTCCTGTATTGATTGCTGGGAGTATGGGGACTGCATCTTATATTTTGGTTGGGACTGAAATGGCTATGGAGAAGACTTTCGGGAGTTCATGCCATGGGGCTGGGCGGTGCATGTCTAGGAATAAGGCTATTTCCACTTTTAGGGGTGGAGAGATCCAGAGAGAATTAGAGGCTAAGGGAGAAATTGTGAAATCTACGAGTCCTAAGGTTTTGGCTGAGGAGGCTCCTGGTGCTTACAAGGATGTTGATGAAGTTATAGAATCAGTGCATGAAGCAGGGATATCTTTGAAGGTCGCTAAAATGAAACCTATGGGTGTTGTTAAGGGTTAATGTCCTTTACCCCTCTTGCATACGTCCTATAGCCAGGAGCTACGTCCAATACCCTGTAGGCATCGTTAACTCCTTCATACGCAAGTGGTGTAGGGTAGCATGTGGGAATCCATAATCGTGTATTTTGTCTACAATCGGGAAGGTCTTCGTAAGGTCGACCGTATACCTTGTCGATAAGTTCTGGACATATAGCATTCACATCCGGTAGAAAATTCCAGCATCCCCGCGAGAGTCCGTCTATATTGAATTCTTGGACGCCACTATACCATAAAGGGTCTGAAGGCCTTTCATAATGTCCTAGGTTACGAACCCAAACTAAAGAAGTGACCCTTTCATACACTTTTAGAATTGGGTAGTCAACCTCAAATGCTTGACAAAAGAACTCACTATCTTTCTTGTATAAATCCTTGACTACATGTGCAACATAGAGTTTTTCATTCAAAGTCCCTTCAATGTCTGCCATAATCAGTGCCATGACTTCCCTTGAAGTCGGAAACCTATCAAATCCTTTTTCTTGAATCTTTTCTAAGGCCTCATCGTAATAGTGTGGGTTTTCAGTCCTTTTCACATCCCATTTTACACGAGGCAACCTCGCTTTTTCCTTGGCAGGCTCCTCTTCCATAGGCATACCTCTCATGGAAATAGTTCCCGCATGGTCCATCCAAGGGGGTCTTAGGCTAGAGAAATCCATCCTAAATCCATTTTCACCCCACTCAACACAACCGTTGTATTTTGGGTCCATCCAATCAGGACAACCATGTAATTTTTTATTAGCAGACATGTTTAAAATTAATAGAAAATATAGGATATATAAAAAAATATGCTATTTGAGCTCTAAAAACAATGATTCATACACCGAAATAAATTTAAACTAGAGTAAATTACACATTAGATAACAAAAAGGGGATAATTATGTTAAAAAAATTAAGAAGGGTACTAGACCTCATGTTTTTTTCACTGTTTAGCAAAAAGAAGAACATTAAACTGGGGTTATATGGTCCTCCAAATGCTGGAAAGTCCACTTTAGCGAATAGGATATGTAAGGATTGGTTGGGGGAAGAGATGAGTTCTGTATCTTCAGTTCCTCACGAGACAAGAGAAGTTCAGGTCAAAGAAAAGATAGAGATAAAATCTAAAGGCAAAAGCTTAAGATTTAATCTTGTTGATACTCCTGGTATTGCAACAAAGATTGACTATGAGGATTTTCTTAAACATAAGATGAGTAAGAAGATAGCTAAGGATAGAGCTAAGGAAGCTACTAAGGGGGTCATTGATGCAATTAAGTGGTTGGATAGCATGGATTGTGTCTTAGTAGTTCTAGATTCCACAGAAAATCCATATTCACAAGTGAACATAACTATAATAGGTAATCTTGCTGCAAGGAACATTCCTGTCATGATTGTTGCAAATAAGATGGATCTTAAAAAGTCAGACTTAAAGCGGATAGAATCAGCATTCCCGCAATACCCTGTGATCGGAGTATCAGCTCATAAAGGGAACAATATCGAAAGTTTTTATGAATCAATATTCAAACTAGTCAAATAAGAGGTGAAAATGGTATCATTACAATACATACCTTATGCAGAGGTCGAGGCTCTCTCGCCGGAGAAAAGGATAGATAAGCTACTGGACTTAGCTAAGAACAATAAAATCGTGGTAATGCAAGGTAGACTTAAGCCTGTCGAAGAATCTGCATTAATACAAAAAACTATGGAGTCCTTGAATAGGTCTTTCAAGGGGATAGAGCACTGTGTCATATATCCTTATTCTTCCACAAACAAATTGTTCAATAAGCTGAAACAAGCGCTTGTTACGATGCTTGTGGGTAGGGTGGAGGGGATGACAATAATCGGCCCGGCAACAGTAATCAAGGAGATTAAAAGAAACCCTGATAAGATAGAGCTCATATTGCATAGTACTAAAAAGCTAAGTAGGAGGAAATAATGCCTCATCAATGTGTTAAGTGCGGAACGGTTTACCCAGATGGTTCAGCAGAACTTCTTAAGGGCTGTAATAAGTGTCATGGCAGATTCTTCTTTTTTGTAAGGAAGGGGCAGTTGGACAAAGCCAAAGAGATTACAGAAAACCTGACAAATAAAGAAAAGGACCAGATGGAGCAAGATGTCTTAGACATAGTTGGTGCGCCTAAAGGTGATAACAAGCCAGTAGTATTACATTTAGAATCTATTAGGGTATTGAAGCCAGGGAAGTATGAATTGGACTTAGTGGATTTATTTAAAGGTAATCCTCTGGTTTATAAATTAGAAGAAGGGAAATATGTCATTGATATAGCAAGTACTTTCCAAGCAAAAGATTTTGAGAAAGGTGAAGAGATCATTAAAGAAAAGTAATTCTTCTTGAGATTAAGAATTGAAAGCTTGATCATATAAATCTTTAAATAAAATTCTCCATTCAATCTTTAAATTATGGACAAATTTCTTTTTCCTCATGAAAAACCTAGAAAGATCCAGGGTGCGTTCATAAGGCAAGTGGATGAAGCTATAAAGAACAAATGTAATCTAATAGTACATGCGCCAACAGGGATTGGGAAGACCTCTATGCTTGGGCCTGCTTTGGCGAGGGCCATAAAAGAGAAATTAACTGTGTTTTTCCTGACATCAAGGCATACTCAACATCTTATTGCAATAGAGACCCTGAAGAAAATACAGCTGAGGCATAATATCAACCTTAATGTTGTGGATCTTATTGGGAAGAAGTGGATGTGTGCACAACCTGGTGTATCGGCATTGACTTCATCTGAGTTTACTGAATACTGTAAGGACATAAGGGAAAAGGGGAAGTGTTATTTCTTCAGTAATTTGAAATCTAAAGGTAAAATATCAATAACTGCGAAGATGGTGTTGGATGAGTTGAGTAGGCTAGGGCCAGAGGATGTTGAGATGATGAATGCAATGTGCAAGAAAAGCCAGCTTTGCCCATATGAAATGGCATGTCAATTTGCAAAAAGCGCAAATGTTATTGTCGCAGATTATTTTCATGTACTCAATCCGAGCATAAGGGATAATTTATTCAAAAAGATGAATAAGTACTTGGAGCAGAGTATTGTCATATTTGATGAAGCCCACAACCTTCCGGGTAGGGCAAGGGATCTTTTGACAAAAGAACTTTCATCCATAACAATAAACCTTGCAATGAAGGAAGCGAGGCAAGAAGAGATGGAAGAGCTTGCTGATGACATTACACATATAGGGAACATATTAACTGAGTTGTCTAATTCTAAATTGACTTTTGATAAACAGGAAACATTGATCAAGAAGAAAGAGTTCCTTGATGAAGTGAAGAAACTTTCTGATCCTGAAGAACTTTGTGCCAATTTGGCATTTGTAGAGGAGATTGTGCTTGAGAAGAAGAAAAGGAGCTTTGCTGGGATGGTTGGGAGATTTATTGAGACATGGATTGGGCCTGATGATGGATTCACAAGAATCCTGTCCAAGGGTTTTGCAAGGAATGGAAAGCCTTACACAAACTTATCCTACAATTGTATGGATCCTTCGTTTGTTATAAAGTCCTTAATCAGTCAGTGCCATGCAACAGTCGCTATGAGTGGTACACTTATGCCTACAGAGATGTATAAGGATCTGTATGGGATGGATAAGAAGGATACCATAACTGTGGAGTATAATAATCCCTTCCCATCTAAGAATAGGCTTAGTATTGTTGTGCCTGAGACTACGACTAAGTATACTTCAAGGTCCAGTAAAATGTATGAACGGATTGCTCAGAAGTGTGCAGAGATTGTTAATGTTGTACCTGGCAATTCAGCAATATTCTTTCCTAGTTATAAAATTAGAGATGATGTTTATGATTATTTTCAAAATCTTTGCCTTAAGACAACATTCCTTGAGCAGCCTAAGGCTGGGAAGGGGGAAAGGGCGGACTTGTTGGAAAGGTTTAAGTCGTATAAGGAACATGGTGCTGTACTTTTAGGTACGTCATCTGGTTCGTTTGGTGAAGGGATTGATCTACTGGGAGATCTATTGAAGGCTGTGGTGGTTGTCGGATTACCATTAGGGAAGCCAGACTTGCAGACTCAGGAACTTATTGCCTATTATGATAACAAGTTCGGGCGTGGGTGGGATTACGGTTATGTTTTCCCAGCTTTGATAAGGACGATGCAGAATGCTGGGAGATGTATAAGAAGTGATACAGATCGAGGGGTGATTGTATTTCTTGATGAAAGGTATGCTTGGAGAAATTATCTCAACTGTTTCCCCAAAGATATGGATCTTCAGATAACTCATGAACCTGTAGGCTTGATTACCGATTTCTTTAAAAAGGGATGAACAAACTTAAGATAATTGGTGCTTGATTTCAGGTGTTTAAAGCTTTTTAAGTACAGATTTGGCATTATACCATAAACTTTATAAATGATTCTTAACTTCGGTGTGACAACAGCATTAAATTATGCTTAAAAAAAGACTAAATTGGAGGGTATCCGAAAATGAAAAAACAATTAATGGGTTTATGTCTGTTTTTGGTACTAGCTGTAGGACTAATCCTACCAGCAGTAACTGCTACAACTACATTCACAATGAATGTCAAAGTTAACGGCGATTCAATAGACAAGACCACAGTTCTCTCTGCAGAGAGAGGCGACAAATTAGATCTTAGAGTATCTGTAAGTGCAGATACTGACACAAAAGACGTAAGGCTTAGGGCTTGGATTGGTGGCTATGAGTATGATATTTTAGAAGACAAGACAGATATGTTTGACCTTGAAACAAATGTAACCAAGGTTAAGACTATGAAAATCTCACTTCCAAAAGATATGGAAGCAGACAAGAAGTATACACTTCACGTTGAGGTTGTAAATGGTAATGTCGATTTTGACGCTCCTTTGAATATCAAGGTCGATAAAGCAAGGCATCAGTTATCTGTTCAGGATGTTATCATCAGCCCAAGTACAAGTTTGAACGCAGGTGATGATGTTTGGGCTAAAGTAAGGCTTGAGAACACTGGCGATAAGAAGCAAGAAGATATCAAGATTGTTGTTAGCATACCTTCATTGAATCTTGTAGCTCCGGCTGTATATATCGATGAGCTTGTCACAACAGAAGATTGGTCTGTTCTACTTGGGGGTAGTTCAATAACATTCGATGATGATGATGAGACCTCAGAGAGCAGCGAGTTTGTAAAGTTAACACTTCCTGCTGATGTGAAAACTGGTATGTACGAAATGCTTGTAACAGTAACGTACAATAGAGGTCACAGCACTGTAACATCAAAGAAATTGCTTTCAGTAACTGCAACTACACCTGTTAAGGAAGATAAACCTGCAGAAAAACCTAAGGTTCAACCTGTTGTTTTGCTAGACAAAACATATGCTACAGTTGAGCAAGGTAGTGAGGCAGTATACACTGTTACTTTCGCAAATCTAGGTGATAAGTCAAGGCTTTACTCAGTAAGTGTATCTGGTGCACAGCTATGGGCTAATGTAAGAACATCTCCGAGCTTCGTTTCAGTTGGCGCAAGTCAAACTGGTGAAGTGAAGGTTTATGTTAAAGCTCTAGACAATGCACAGGCTGGTAATAAGCAGTTAGTTCTTCAAGTTAAGGAAGATAACAAGCTGATTGCTCAGCAAGTTGTTGGCGCTAAGGTTACAGCTAAAGCTAAATCCGCTTCAAGCACACTACTTTCAAGCTCAACATTGAAGCTTGGTTTCGTAGGACTTGTAGTACTTGTGGTAATAATCGGATTGATCGTAGCTTTTAGGAAACTAAGAGAAGACGATGACTATCCATTAGAACCTAAGGATGGGCAGACTTATTACTAGGGCTGTTTTTTTCTTTTTTCTTTTTTATTCTTTCTATTTTACTTTAGAAATCTTTTTATAGTCTATTATTGTTAGAAATAGTATTAACTGGAGGTGTTAATTTGAAAAAGAGGAACTTAACAATTTTGATTACATCAATTGTCATATTATCATTATGTGGGATAGTACTTTCTTTAGGTTTATTAGATAATGTAACTGGTAAAATTACCAGTGTTAAATCGGGGGAAAGCGTTAATCTTAAGGTGGGTGAAAAGGTCACTGTTGAAGGTAGTGTAATTAAGTTAATAGCAGCAACTCAAACCAATATCGCTGAGATAGAAGTGGATAATCAGAGGAAAAGTTTGGGGACTGGTGTTTCAGCCAAGGTTGGTAAGTTTAATATACGTATTGTAAAGGTCTCGACAGAAATTAATCCTCTAGAAAGAAAAGTCGATTTAGTAGTTTCATTACCTGTTAAAGATATTAAGAAAGAAGAGAAAAAGGAAGTAAAACCAGTTACGCAAATGGTTGACTTGAAAATTGGCGAATCTAAAAAAGTGGGTGAGAATGTGGTTAAAGTGGAGTGGATAAGCCAGACTGACTATATAACTATATCTGTAGGTGGTACGAGTAAAGATATAAAGCAAGGTTCAGAGACATTAGTTGGTGGTGTAAAAATTAGAGTATCTGGATTTTCAAAGGAGAAAAAACCTGAGAACAGAACAGTTTCATTGGTGTTACCTGTAGTCAAAGTTGAACCTAAGAAAATTGAACCTAAGAAGGTTGAAAAAGTGAAAGAAAAACCGGTGCAAAAGCTTCCTGAGAAAAGAGAGGAAAAAAAGGTTGTAGCTCCTGTTAAGAAGAAGGTAGTCAAGGAAGAAGGTTTTTTCAAACGTTTTTTCAGTTGGTTATTTTAATTTTTTTCTTTTAAAAAATGAAAAAAGTGTATTCTAAAATTCGAGAATTAGCAAAGCCTTATTATAAGAAAGGGAGGTCTATGGATCTTGAACATGTAGAATGGATGATAACAGAAGCTTTAACTGTTTGTAAAAAAGAAGGATTAGATGACTCTTTGTTAATTCCTTTAGTGATATTACATGATGTAGGTTATGCCAATATTCCAAAATCTAATCCTTTTAACTTAGATGTGAGGGAAGTACATATGGTTGAGGGGGCGAAAATTACGAAAAAAATATTGGAAAAACTGAATTATCCTCAAAATAAGATCAAGAAGATTGCTTATTATGTATCTGTTCATGATAATTGGGCGTTTGGGGATATGGAATACAAAAAAGATAAAGTGTTGGGAGCTCTTAAAGATTTGGACTTTATATGGATGGTAACATCTAAGGGTTT
Organism: Candidatus Woesearchaeota archaeon; assembly: GCA_964621125.1. Lineage (GTDB taxonomy): Archaea > Nanobdellota > Nanobdellia > SCGC-AAA011-G17 > GW2011-AR17 > CAZUKZ01. The sequence continues at coordinate 23,513 of CAZUKZ010000004.1, read as the reverse complement.
TTTGGCATTGATGAAAATCTTGAAGAAAACTCCTGAGAAGATGATAGATTATATCCAATCAAGACCTAAAGAAGAAAATTTAGTGTTAACTTCAAAGACAACAAAGAAGATGTTTGATAAGTATTTAAGAAATAGGAAGAAAGAAATATTTAATAATTCTCAGATAGAAACTTGAGTATTTCCTTATAGCTATCTCTGTAGGTTCCATTTGCCTTGTACCATTCTATACTTTCATTCCAATGGGGTTCAATATGTTGCCCGTCAGCCATTGTCTCTTTTGAGGCTATTATATTAATACCTCTTTCTAAAGCCCCATATGCTGTACTCTTTACACAAGCTGAGGCGGCCACTCCTACTAAGTAAACTGTATTTATCTTTGCTTTCTTAAGGTATTCATGCAAAGAAGTATCTATAAAGCCATTCATATGGGTTTTGGTAATGACGACTTTCTGTTCCAAGTCTAGTATCCTATATTGTAATTCTTGAGTGGTCTGCCCATGACCCTTGTATTCCAAGACAAAAACTGGAACGTTGTGTTTTTTGCAATGCTTCAGTACTTCTATATAATTAGGCATCTCCTTTTTCTTTTCATCCCTTTTCAAGTGGTCTAAAAAAGAATCCTGCATGTCTACCACAATAACGGCCGTACCGTTGCTTGAAGATAAAGTAACATTCTCTTGTTCATATAACAATTCATAAGGATCCTGCGTTATTGTACAACTATGGTGAGAGAACATGGTGCATGTTAAAGCAGCTAATCCTAATCCCCTCTTTAGAATCCTTCTCATATTAATACCAACTTGCTTCTATTTCATCAATTCTCCAACCAGGCATTATGTCAACTTCTTCAGGATTATCTGTACGTTTAGTTTTAATATATTCTAAAATTCCTTCCCAAGCAATCATAACTGGATTATCTCCACAATACTTTAAGGGCACAGCATGAAAATTTGCATCTCTTTCATTACACATAGAATCTAACATTTCGCAGAAACGCTTGTTTGCAGCGACTCCTCCAATTAATATAACTTCTTCCTTCTGGCAATGTGCTAATGCTCGCTCTGTAACTTCAGTAAGCATTGCAAAACAAGTCTCTTGCAGCGAATAACATAGGTCTTCTTTCTTTACACCTTTCTTGAATAATTGTTCAGCCTTAGTTATTATCCCTGCGAAGTCAACATCCATACCTTTAACAACATAAGGCAATTCAATAAACTCTCCCTTCTTAGCCAAATCTTCGATTTTTGGGCCTGCTGGAAAACCTAATCCTACTATTCTGCCAAACTTGTCTAAAGCGTTACCCAAGCCTATAGATAAAGTCTCACCGAAAATTCTATACCTTCCCCCTTCATGTGCTATTATTTGAGTATTCGCTCCTGAGACAAAAACAAAGATTGGGTCCTTGGTTTTTGTTATTAGTCTGCCTATTTCTAAATGTGCACAGATGTGGTTGACTCCTATTAAAGGAGTATGGAGGTTCTGAGCTAATTGTACAGCAAAATTTTTGCCAACTACGAGAGATGGTGGTAGGCCTGGCCCTTTAGAAAATGAGATTAGGTTAATGTCTTTTAGCCTAAGATTGGCTTCTTCTAAAGCTTGTATTAATAAATCATCTTTTACTGATTCGTGGTGCTTAGCTACTTCAATAGGGATCATCCCACCTTCCTGGGTAGTAAATGTTGCAGTTTGGTTAGCTACAATATTCTCCCCTTTCATTATGCCGATTCCAAAGGTATGGGCTGTACATTCTATGCCTAGGCAAACAATATCATGAATTTTCATTTTACATTTTCAGGGGATCGAGTTTATTTAAATATTTACCGATTCAAAACCCTTAAAAGCCCAAAAAACATGTATGATGTCTAATGAAAAACCAAGAAATTGCCAAAATACTGTTTAAGATAGCTGACATACTTCAGATGCGGGGGGTTCAGTGGAAGCCTCAAGCTTACAGGAGGGCGGCAAGAACGATAAATAATTTATCAGAACCTATAGAGAGGGTCTATGATAGGGGTGGATTGAAGGCGTTAGAGGAGATGCAGACTATCGGGGAGAGTATAGCAAAAAAAATAGAACAGTTTCTAAAGACTGAAAAGATAAAAGAGTATGAAGAGCTTAAGAAAGGATTACCAAAGGGTTTTACTGATTTACTGGAACTTCCTGGGATGGGGCCGAGGAAGGCTCAGATTTTATTCAAGAAATTGCACATTAAGTCTTTAAAGGATCTTGAGGATGCGGCAAAGAAGCATAGGATAAAATTATTGAAATCATTTGATGAGAAGAGTGAGCAGAATATTCTAGATTCATTAAGGATGTACAAGAAAAAAAAATATAAAATTCCATTGATAGAAGCTTCACCTATTGCTGGAAGGATTATTAGAATATTGAAAAAATTAAAAGGGGTTGAGATGATTGATGTTGCTGGTTCCCTTAGAAGGAAGAAAGAGATGATAGGGGATATAGATATACTTGCTGTATCATCAAACCCTGATGAGATTATAGATCAGTTTACAAAAATGAAAGAAGTATTGAAGGTCATATCTAAAGGTAAAACAAAATCAAGTATCTTGTTGAATAACAAAATGCAAGTGGATTTGAGAGTGGTAAAGAAAGAAAGCTATGGGGCAGCTTTGCAGTATTTTACAGGAAGCAAGAACCATAATATCAAATTAAGAGAGGTTGCTATTCGAAAAGGACTGAAACTGAGTGAGTATGGTGTGTTTGACAAAAAAACTGGAAAAAAGATGGCTGGTGAGAGTGAGAAAGGCGTGTATAAGATTTTGGGGTTGAAGTACATTAAGCCAGAGTTTAGAGAAAACAAGGGAGAAATCCAGAAGGCGGTAATCTGAAATGCCAAGAGAAAAGTCTGTAGGGGCAATTATAATTCGAAATGATAATGGTGTAAAATTCTTACTTCTTTATCGGGAGGCTCATGGGATTTACAAGGAGGGTTGGTACTTCACTAGAGGGTTGATAGAAAAGGATGAATCTGAAGAGGATACTATACGGAGAGAAATAAAAGAAGAGACTAGCATAGATGACTTGTTCATAATCAAAGGTTTTAAGGAAAAAGTTCATTGGTTCTATAGGAATGAAGAGAAACAAATTGTGTACAAGGAGGCTACGTATTTTTTGGCTGAAACCAGCGTTGAGAAAGTTAAGATCTCAGAGGAACATGATGGTTATGACTGGTTATCCTATGGGGAGGCTATGGGTCGTTTAAAATTCAAAAATGATAAGGATGTTTTGAAGAGGGCAAAAGAGTTTCTTGAGAATAAGGGTATGTTGAAGTTTAGTTGATTATTAATTACTAGAGATTATTTCAACAACATCCCTATGTTTCAGAACATGATCTTTTCCAACAGTTTTCTTTGTCTTTACATCTATGGCCCTTATGAATCCTTTGCCTAAATCCGTATGCAATTTGTAAGCGAAGTCTAATGCAGTGGATCCTTGTGGAAGCAAGAAACAGTCTGGGAGAACATTGCCATTAGAGTCCTCTAACTTATTCACTCCGCCTGGAAAGATGGCTATGTATTTTAGGATATCGAACACGGCTTTGTTTATTGTATATTGGACTCCTGTTGAGTTTAGTACTTGTAAAACATTATCTCTGATGAATTCCAATGCTTTGGCCTGCTGTTCATTAAGGTTTCCTATGACTTCAAAACCATCTTCTCCTGGGACGTACTTGATCAATCCATGCTTACTTGCTTCTTTCAATGCCAGTTCAGATTCAGCAGAGCAAGGGACCAACACTTTGTCAGGGAATTCTTTGACTAACCTGTCAAAATTATCCTTAGCTCCAGGAATATCAATCTTATTCGCAGCAATTATCATGGGCTTTGTCCTTTTCCTCAATTCAGATGCAAGAGCGAGGAGATCATCATCAGTCCATCTCATAATTTCCTTGTTTAACAATCCTAATTTATCCATAGAGGATTTAGCTATATCCTCATCTACACGAACTCCGGACATCTGTTTTGCGATGGGCTTGAATGCTTCAACCCTTGTCTGCATGACAGTCCTTGCGAACTTTTCCCAACCATCCTTAAGGATTCTTAAATACCACATATCTAATTCGTGATCTAAAAAATTAACATCATTTGCTGGATCATAAGATCCTGGTTTGACAGGTTCGCCCTTTTCATTAGTGCTACCCGAGACATCTATCACATGGATGAGGGCGTGGGCTGGGTTAAGGTCGTTTAGGAATTGGTTACCTAGTCCTAGTCCTTCATGAGCTCCCGGGACTAAACCGGCGACATCAATGACATCTACTGCAATGAATCTCTTGTGCTCTAAACAGTACCCTACTCTCGGATTACATTGCTTTCCAAATTCTTTATCGACACAATCAACTTTAACATAAGCAACAGCTGAGTTGGGCTTGACGGTTGTAAATGGATAGTTGGCTATATCTACATTAGCTAAAGTTAGTGCCTTGAAAAAGGTTGATTTTCCTGTACTTGGCTTCCCGCATATCCCAATAAGCATTTTCAATCTTCTGATTTGAAGAGTCCTTTAAATAGGTTGTGCTTTATTGTTTATTTTTGAGGTAAAATCCTTTTCCATTTTCTTTCCTCTCTCAAATGTATATAGTCTTACCCTTTCTCACATCATAGATTGCTTCCTGCTTATGCTCTCTTGCAACCCTTATTGCTTCTTCTTTATCTTTGATTAAGGTTGCTGCGTCAATGTAATATTGTCCTGTCTCTTTGGATAACCATCCGCCAATCATAGTTGCTAATGGTTTTTGCTCTATAGTGTCTAAAACATCATCTATGGTTTCTGGCAGGATAGCATCGACAATGTTATTGGTCAGTGCTATGACATATCCATCTAGTTCTGGAACATTCCCGCCAGGCAATAGGCTAATGCCTTTTGGATGGGTTTCTAGTTTTCTGATGATTTTTTCTCTGGCATCCATTTTTCTCCCTTATTTTATAACTTGGAAGTGACAGCGCAATACTTATAATTCATCTATATATACCATGTATAGTATAGATAAAATGGAAGAACGAAAAATAATCAAATCTGGCCCTGGATCTTATGTGGTAACGTTGCCTATAAAGTGGGTAAAGAAAAACAAGCTGGAGAAGGGTGATCTTATCTACTCTCAGGAAACAAGCAACAACACAATAGTTGTAGCTCCAAAATTAACCAAGGTTCGGCCGGAAGAAAGAGAGATAATCATAGGTTGTGATGCATTAAATGTGGATGAAATAGACAATAGCATAATCTCTGCTTATCTCAATAATGTATCTTCGGTAACATTTATAAAATTTGATAGGAAACAAGCGGATAACATAAAACATTATATTAATTTGCTGCCGGGGTTGGAAGTTGTTGAAGAGACCCTTAAGAGAATTGTGGCTAAAGATATACTTGACCTAAAGAAGATATCAATACATGGCTCTCTAAGGAGAATAGATATCATGATTAGATCACTGTTGATTGACACAATGCAAGGTCAAATATCGACAGTTGACATAATGGGGCAGTATCTTTTTGTATTAAAAGCATTGAAGCTAGCAGTCAGAGATCCGAATGCTTTGCAGACTATAGATTTGTCAATAGAAGATGTGATGGATAACTTAAGATTGATGCCTGAACTTGAGAATATTGCGGATAGATTAAGGAATATAAATCTTATGGGGATTAAAAATAATGAAGCTAGAGTTATCCTTAAGTTACTTGAAAAGCATTACCTCAATTCTATGAGATCATTTTATAAATATGATCGGAAACGGGCAAGCACCGTGTTTGCTAACAAAAAGCCAATTAAAAATAGGTTGATAAAATTGATAACGAAAAAGAAATCAGCGGCTAACATAAACCTGTACAATGAGTGTTTGAGTTTAGAGAAATCATGTAGATGCATAGCAAGGATAGCTTTTGATAGGTGGAAAAAATGAAAGTTTGGAAACGAACACAAAACATTTATATAAGAAACAAGCATTCAGAACTAATACTGATTTTTAAAAAGAGGGATGAATAAACTTTGACAAGAATAACGAAATTGGTGATGAACAAATTCAAGTCTTTTGCGAGGAAGACTGAGGTAGTTCTTGGACCTGATTTCAATTGTGTCCTTGGTCCGAATGGTTCGGGAAAATGTGTTATAGGTGATACTTTAGTTCATTTAGCTAATGGCAGTTTGTGTAAGATAAGTGAAATCGTCAATGAAAAAATTAAGAGCAATCCTGTTAAAAAAATAGATGATGGCCTTATTGCTTACGGTGATAAGACAGAAATTCTTTCACTAGATTTGAAATCATTAAAAATAACAAGGCGTCCAATTCAGGCTTATGTTAAAAGGCAGTCTCCAGAACAGCTTCTAAAAATTAAGACCAAATCAGGTAAACAAATTACAGCGACAGAATATCATCCTTTATTTGTATTGTCTGGCGGTGAAGTTAAGAGTATAAAATCTGAAGATCTGGATGTTGGTGTGCGCATAGCTGTTCCTAGAAAATTAACTCTAAACAACAATTCTACTTTCTTTGAACTAATTGACTTTATCCAAGAGAGAGATAATATTTATATCCCTTGGAAAGAAGATTTTGTTTGCATTCTAAAACAAATAAAATATAAAACCTGGAATAAAACTGCAAAGTTAGCTGGAGTCCCTTACAATGTAATAAAGGGAGTTTTAGATAAACAAGCGGTAAATTTTGCGCATCTAATTAAAATATTTAGGTTTGCAAATAAAAGTAATGAAGAAATTATAGGCCTAATTACTCAAATCAAAGCAAAAAATTCTAGTAAGTTATATAATATGATATGGCATAATTCTCAAGAATTTTCTCGATTATTGGGTTATCTTCTGGCTGAAGGAAGGCTTAGTGATTCTAACCAGATTTGGTTTACAAATGGTTCTGAGGAAGTTGTGAAAGACTATGTTAAATTAGTTAAAACTTGTTTTGGCGTAGATCCTTCAATTAAGGAATATAAGCCAAATTGTTGGGATGTTTTGGTATATTCTGTACCTCTGATCAAAATTCTTTCAAGATTTGGAATGAAAGGTGGGGCAAGAAAAAAAGAGATATCTGATTTATTCATGAAACATAGCTCTGATAAAGAAGCCTCAGAACTGTTAAATGGATTGTTTTGTGGTGATGGTTATGTATCAAAAAATCATATAGATATTGTTACCAAAAGCATAAATCTTGCTTTTGGAATCCAAGTGTTGCTTTCAAGATTAGGTATTATTTCACATACTAAGGATATTATTAAGATTGCTACGAACACTAAATTTTCTGGGGTTTATAAACAAGTCTCTATTTATGGTGTGCAGAATTTTTATAAGTTTAGTATACATATAAAATTAGTACATAAGAAGAAACATGATAGAGTGCAAGTTTTATTAGGAAAAACCCCTAACCCAAATATAGATTTATTAGAAGCGAATGATATTGTAAAGAAAGTTACTAAAGATATTGGAATTAAAATTAAATCAAATAAAGAAGATTTCCCTAAACTAGATGCTTATTGTTATAATCGATGCTTACCTTCAAGAACAGGTATTAAGCAATTAGTGAATGAGTTATTTATCCCTTCTTCGAATGGACAGTTTGCTAAATCTTTGATGGCACTTAAAACATTGTCCCATTCAGATATTCTCTGGGATGAAATAGTTTCTATAGAAAAAACTAAACCTAAGGAAAAATGGGTATATGATCTCTGTGTTGAAAAAGACCATAATTTTATAGCTAACAATATCATTGTGCACAACAGCAATGTAGTAGATGCAATGTGCTTTGTCTTAGGTAAACTCTCTGCCAAGGGGCTTAGGGCAGAGAAGAGCGCTAATTTAATATATAATGGTGGGAAGAAAGGCAAGCCAGCTAAAGAAGCAGAAGTGAGCATATACTTTGATAATTTAAAGAAAGAGTTCCCTATAAAAGGAAAAGAAGTTAAAATATCTAGGATTGTAAAAAAGACTGGACAGAGTTTATATAAGATCAATGATGAGACAAGGACAAGACAGCAGGTATTGGAATTACTTTCTGCAGCACAAATAGATCCTGATGGGCATAATATTGTTTTGCAGGGAGATATCGTGCATTTTATGGACATGAGGCCGATAGAAAGAAGGGAAATGATTGATGAGGTTGCTGGAATATCCATTTTTGAAGAGAAAAAAGATAAGGCTATGAATGAATTAAGTAAAGTTCAGGATAGGCTGAATGAAGCGGATATAATTTTGACTGAAAGGGAAAAAACTCTCAAGGATCTAAAGAAGGACAGGGATCAGGCATTACGTTTCAAAGATCTTGAAAAGAACATAAAGAGAAATAAGGCCACAAGATTACACCTTATGTTAAAAGTTAAGCAAGAGAGATATTCTGCTTTGGAATCCAATTCTAAAAAATTTGAGAAGAATATTGATACTATACAGAAAGTTATACAGCAATTGAAAGATGATATTGAGAAGAAGAAGAAGGAAGTTAGTGGGATTAACAAGGAGCTCGAGGAACATGGGGATAAGAAGCAGAGGGAACTTTCTAAGGAAATAGAATCCATAAAGATTGAGCTTACTGATAAATCTGTAAGGAAGGATGTTGTGGAAAATGAAATAAAGAAAATTAAGGAAAGAAAAAGGCAGTTGCAGAAAAGCATTTTGGAAACAAAGAACGAGATATCTTCTTTAGAAAAGAAAAAACTCTCAGTAAGGAATAAAAATCAGAAAAATTCTGCAAGAGAGGAACAATTGAGGCACAAGATTGAAGCCCACAAAAAGGCTCATGGGTTGGAGGATGCTCAAGGTATGAATGATGAGATATCTGAGTTAGAATATTCTATTGAAGAAAACCAGAAAAAAGTTCAAGATTTAATAGAATCTAAACAAGAACTAATTAGGCAGAAAGATAGAAAGACTTTTGAGCTTGAATCTGTTCAAGGGAAATTGGGCGAAGCACAAGATGCTAAAGAAGGAATACAAGACAAGAGAATAGAGCTCAAAAATTTCAAATCTGAATTCAAACAAGTTACTAAAGAATTAAGCAAAGCACTGAATGAGAGTAGTGTTTTTTCAGCGCAATTGGGGAATGCAAGAAATAAGCTTATGGATGCTACAGACGAACTGGCTAAATTAAGGGCTAGAAATATTGGCATAAGGGAGATGACTGCTGGAAATAGGGCAACACAGAAAATTAAATCTTTGAAGATTCCAGGAGTTTATGGGACGGTAAGCGAATTAGGAAATGTAAATTCCAAGTATGCTTTAGCTTTAGAAGTTGCTGCTGGTGGAAGAATAAAAAGCATGGTTGTAAGCTCGGATGCTGTTGCAGCGAAGTGTATTAACATATTGAAGGAAAGTAAATCTGGTGTTATGACTTTTCTCCCATTAAATAAATTGAAGGAAAGAATGATAAAACCAGAAGCGAGAAAATTGGCTTCTTCATCTGGGGCTTATGGGTTAGCTTTGGATCTTGTTACATATGATTCTAAGTTTAAGAGTGTATTCAAGTATGTATTTGCTTCTACTATTGTTGTAGAGAATCTAGCTACAGCAAGAAGATTGGGGGTTGGTAGGGAGAGGATGGTTACTTTGGATGGGGATTTAATTGAATCCAGTGGTGCGATGGTGGGTGGACATAGGAGAAAAACTGGGATGGGTTTCCAAGAAAAAGAGCTAAGCAAAGGGATGGAGAAAGTCGAGGAAGAGATTGCCAGTCTTAATGAGAAGGTTTCTCTTATTGAAAAGAGGAAAACTGAAAATGAGGAGGCTATCATAGGCTTAAGGGAAAGGAAAGCTGTACTCGAAGCGAAAATTAGGACACTGGAACAGGAAGTGCCTGATTCTGTTTTGACAAGTGAGTTACGTGTGGAGAAGAAAGATTTGGTTGGACTGATTACCAGATTGCAAAAAGAAATTAAACAGAAGGATATTGATATCAAGGTTACACAAAATGAATTAGGGAAGCAAAAACAAGAAAGGGAAAGATTAAGAGGAAAGATAAGTAAGCTAAGCAGTTCGGAAGTTGCTGATAAACTTGAACAGCTAGAAAAAGAAAGGCAAGGGTTGAGGGAAGAGATAATAAAGAATGATTCATTGATACAGAATATTGCTTCACAGATAATTATGCAGGGTGAGGAGATTGAAAAAGTAGAAAAAATAATGTCAGATAATCTTAAAGAGCTTGATGAGTTTTCTAAGGAACAGGATATTGTAACTGCTTTGATATTGCAAAACAAGAAAATACTGAAGGAGAAGGGAAGTGAGCAGAAGAAGTTCTATGCAAATTATCAACATATGTTTACTCGGAAAAATAGGCTGAACAATCTTATACAACAGCAAGATATCAGAGTGATCAAGCAAGAGGAAAGGGTGAGGGGGGTGGAAAGTAAGCGGAATGAACTTACTGTTAAGATGGCTGTGTTGGCTGGGGAGATGGAGGGGTTGAAAAAAGAGTTTGAGGAATTTAAGGGAGTGTCTTTGAGGAAAGGTATAAAACTTGAAGGTTTGAATGCCGAAATACGGAATTTCGAGCAGTCTTTAAGAAATATGGGGAATGTCAATCTTAGGGCTTTGGAAATCTATGAAAATGTCCATGTTGAATATAAAAAACTGTTGGATAAGTATGAGAAGCTGAAGCTTGAGAAAGAAGATGTGCTAAAGATGATGTTTGAGATTGAATCCAAGAAAAAGGTTATGTTCATGAAAACATATAAAGTCTTGGCCAGAAACTTTTCAGAAATATTTGCAAGCTTATCTACTAAGGGTGAGGCTGTGTTGATTTTAGAAAACATGGAAGATCCCTTCGATGGTGGTGTAGATATAGCAGTAAAGATTGCACAGAATAAATCACTTGATATTAAGAGTTTGTCCGGTGGGGAGAAAACCTTGGCTGCTTTGTCTTTTATCTTTGCTATCCAAGAGTTCAACCCTGCCCCATTTTATCTGATGGATGAAGTAGATGCAGCATTAGATAAGAGAAATTCTGAACTATTATCTAGGTTGATTGCCAAATATGCTAAAGGGGCTCAGTATCTGATAATCTCTCATAATGATTCTATAATCAGTGAGGCAGACACCATTTATGGTATCTCTATGCAAGAAGGCGTTACTAAAGTCACTAGTTTGCGAATATGATGCTAAATTGTTCTCCTTTCTTAAATTTGAGTCTATTCTGACTTTTTTCATTATTCTAAGATAATTTCAGAATATTGAAATTTGTATGAATTTTTACGTTTTAGGCTCTCTACCCTCAAAATTCAGAAAATAACCATAATCTTTAAATATAGGACATAATTAATGCTTCCCATAAAACTTAAAGTGCATTTTAAGGGGGTAAAATATATGAAAAAACTAATTTTGAGTTTACTTGTAGTCATGCTATTGAGCGTGTTTACTGTGTCCGCAGCTTCCAATATAACTGTAGGAACTGTCACAGTAACACCGACAAGCGCAGACCCAGGTAAGGAAATTACTTTTAGTGTTGACATTACAAACAATGGCTCAACACCTATTGCAAAATTAGGGTTAAAAACAACAGATCCTAGTTATGGTGCAAATAAAATTACTGCACCTACAATTTCAGACGTAACAAACTTGCTTAATAAAACAAAGCAAATTGCAACCTGGAAACTTACGATTCCAAGTACAGCAGCTACCGGGACATATAATGGCATTTTCACGGTTACTGAAGGTAACACTACAGTTGATACAAAGTCTTATTCGTTCAGTGTTAATTCATACACTACCTTTTCAGCTACTAATTCAGTGAGTGCTATCGTGCAGAAGGGTGGCAAGGTATCAAAGACATTTACAGTCACGAACACTGGGAATACTAAAACAAGCCTTACTTTGTTAGCTGCTTCAATTAAAGATAATGATGGTAGTGAGCTAAAGGTTAATTTATCTACAAAAGAGGTAAAGGATCTTATAGCTGGCGCTTCAAAGACTATCACAGTAGACTTTATAGCAGATGATAGTATGGATCTTGGAGAGTATACAGGCAAGATTGAAGTAAAGTCAGGAAGTCTTACAAAGAATGTTTCTTTGGCTGTTGAAGTAGAACCCGAAATTTGTGAAAGTGGTAAAATTGGAAATCTACAAGTAGACTTAGAAGATCCTGATAGTGGTGATTCTTATGATCTTGGTGAAAAGATTGAAGTTACAGTAGATGTTGACAATGACGATGATGATGACATGAAAGTTATTGTTTCGGCCTATCTTTATGATTTGACAGATGGCAAACTGCGTGCTAGTGTAAAGTCGGACTCAACAACAATTGAAGAATCCGATGAGAAAGAATTTTCACTTTATTTGACAGTGCCTTCAACATCTAAGATGGACGCAAGCAATACGCACTACCTTTATGTCAAGGCATGTAAGAAGGGTGACGAAGATGAACATTGTGATTATGAAAGAATCAAAATTGACATTGAAAGGAAAGATGACGATGTCATAATAACAAAATTCACAGTTAGTCCTACAGTTGGATTGAAGGCTGGAGATTCTATCAATGTAAATGTTGCAGTAGAGAACATCGGTGAAGATGATCAAGATGACTCTTACATAAAGGTAAAGAGCTCTGCTTTGGGAATAGATAAGAAGTCTACTGTATTCGATCTTGATGACTACAATGATGACGACAATACATATTCAGAGCAATTCTTAGTTCAGATTCCGAAGACTGCAAAGACTGGTACGTACTGGCTTGAAGCTTTCACCTACTATGATGATGGGGATGAGCACAAATCTAAGCTTCTGAAGATTTCAGTTACAGGTACGGATGATTCTACAAAGAAAGATAATTCCACAAAAAAGGAAAATGCAAAATCTACACCTGGCCAAGCTAAACTAACAGTGACTAAGACTGCTGTTAAATTAAAATCTGGGCAAAAGAAGTGGGTTATTCCTGTAACTATCGAGAACTCAGGAAAGTCTGTACTTAAACTCAAGCTAGATGCTACAGAAGTGAGCAGCTGGGCTAAGGTCTTGAGTGTAGAGGCACCTTCTGAACTTTTTGCAGGCGAGAAGTATTATGCATATGTATATCTAGAGCTTAAGGATAACGTAATAGCTGGAGCGCATAACTTAAGAGTAAATGTAAGAGATGCTTCTGGACTATTACAATCTAAGCTTCTTACTGTTACAGTACCCGCCAAGGATACTGCAACTACAGATAAGGTTACAGGCAGCGTAGTGAAGAAAGTATTCAGCGATAAAGCAAGAGTTTTCTGGATAATCGGAGATATTCTATTGCTAATTATTGCAATATTCTTCATCCGAATGCTTTTCAAGAAGTAAAAGCTTCTTATTTTTTTCTTTATTTTTCTTTCACAATTCTTATAAAACCCATAACCCCCCATATTAATAATGGTACAAGCCATAATCCTTTCTGCTGGGAGTTCGTCAAGAACATATCCTCTGACTTCAACGAAGCATAAATCTTTGCTTAAAGTAGCTGGAAAGACGATATTGGAGCATCTTTTAGATCAGTTAGTGAAGTGTAGAGTTGATGAGACTATTCTTATTGTAAATTACAAGAAGGAGCTTATAATAGACCGGTTTGGAGATGAATACAAGGGGATGCGATTGACATATTTTATTCAAAGTGAGCCTAAGGGAACATGGCATGCTGTTTATGAAGCCAGGGAGTTGCTGCAAGATAAGTTCTTAGTATTGTATGGTGATGATATGGTACACGCTAACGATTTGAAAAGGGTGATGCTACATGACTATTCAACATTGTTCTTAAAAACACAGAATCCTGAAAGGTTTGGCATAGGGTTGATTGAGGATGGGAAATTGAAATCAATCGTAGAGAAACCAAAAAAGTTCATAGGCAATTTGGCTTCAATTGGTGGTTTCTGGTTTGACAGAAAGATATTTGATTATACTTTAGAGATGCTAGAAGGGCAGAAGGAGTATTATTTAACTACATTAGTTACAAGGATGTGCAAGGATGTTGAATTTGTTCCAGAAGTAATTCAAGAATATTGGTTGCCAACTGGGTATCCTTGGGATTTATTGACAATAAATGAGTATATGCTTTCAGATATTGAGCAAAATATTGAGGGTTTTGTTGAACAAGGTGTTACTATTAATGGTAAGCTAAGGTTGGGAAAAGGGAGTATTGTTAAGTCTGGTTCATACATAGAAGGGAATGTTGTTATAGGTGAGAACTGCACATTAGGTCCTAATTGTTTCATAAGGGGAGAGACATCTATAGGGGATAATTGTAGGGTGGGTTGTGGTGTTGAGCTAAAGAACTCTATTATTATGGATAATTGTACCATGAAGCATCGAGCCTATATTGGAGATTCTATACTTGGAGAGGGGGTGAATGTGGGGGCTGGGACAAATATAGCAGACTTAAGGCATGACGGTAAGCCAATTGAATGTATGGTTGAAGGTAAGTTTGTCAGTACGGGCCGGAGGAAACTTGGAGCTGTTATTGCTGACGGAGTGAAATTAGGAATAAATACTTCAATATATCCAGGAAGAATGCTATGGCCTAATGTAAGTACAATGCCTGGAGAAATTGTTATCAAAAACAGATTAGAATAAATTTTCTAATAATCTTATTTTATCTTTAGTTTTCAAAAGTTTTCTGTTTGCTTCATCTATGATGAGAAATAAAGACTTTTTAGATATATCTTTACTAATGGGACATTCAATCCTTTCTGTCCCTTTTATCTCGACGATAAAACCTTTTGCAGATATTATACCTGATTTTTTTAATCCTATCTTATTCGCTTTACCCAATAAAATTTGAGCTGACTCTAGATCTTCGCACTTTACGTGAAGAATCATAGGTTCTTGCATGAACCATACAGTATTATTAACCTTACTTAGCACCATTGATATATCATCAGAGTGTATTATATCATGGCTTTTGAACAACCATTGAGATTCTCCTTTCTTTTGGCTATTAATTACAACAATTCTTCCAGAACAAGAACTAGTTGTCTCATATTCTTTTAATTCATTTATTTTATCCAAAAGGCACTTAATGTCCTCATCTATGTAGCCCTGCGGTGATTTGTCAACCATTTTTTCCCTTTACTATTCAGAATTGTTTTGAATTTGACGAGGTGTCTAAGTTGGTTTGAAGATGCTATCTCTTGTCTTATAACTTCACCCTTATCTTTCCGTCCATGTGCTAAAACACGTACGTTTCTACCTATTAATCTTATTCGAGACTGCTCTTCAGTATCAGTTGCGACCCTTGGATAAGGTTTTCTTGTATAAAGCTGAATACTATCGCTTAAGTTAAGATCGTACTTGAACTCTGAGGAGTCATTTTTGGTATACATAGTAACTCTAGGCTTGTGGTCATGATCTAAAGTGATGGTGCACAGGCCTTTATCTTGCTTAGCATACATTATGGGAAAGCCCTGCTCTTCTAGAAGTACATATTCTTCATCAACATCTAATAATCTGGGATTTAGGACGTTGTAGGCACTTGCAATTATGTTAGCAAGGTCATTGATGCCAAAGAGCAAGCTTACATCTTGCCTTACGTTCGCTTCCCCCACAACATTATCTCTATTTCTTAGAGCATTGCAAAAAGGTATGAGTGTGAATTTTCTCATTACACACATTTCATCGGCCCAGTATTCTGTAGCAAGGCGCATAATGTGGGGGATTGGGAGGTCCCATGATTTCTTTGCCTTAAATCTCTTTATGTCTAAGAAATGATCCCTTATTTTTAATTCTAGGGTGTGGTTGGTTGGGATTATCTTATATCTTTCGGGCCTTTTACTGTAATCCCCATAGTAAAAGTTTTTGAACTTGCTTTTTCTTGATAGCAATGATTTTAGGTTTGCTGGAATGATGTTTGAAGTGAGGATAACAAAACCTCCACTTTCCTGTTCTTGAGTGTTTTTACCATAATGGTACATAGATTCTTTTATTGTAGCATAAATGCTATCTGGGTTTTGGTCCTTTCTGAAGAGCCAATCTATGAAGGATACCATATTTTAATAGGGTTTGAGAGGTTTCTTTTAAGTTTTATGGATAAAATGGGTTGAGAATAAAGAAAAGCAGGTGCCAGGATTCGAACCTGGGAATAATCGGGTTGCAGCCGATCCCCTTAACCGCTTGGGCACACCTGCCTGTTAAGGATTTATATCTAATACTCATTTATTAAGTTTTGGTAATAAAAAAGTATCACCTCTCTTTTTCAGTGGGATGGGCCCAGAGGGACTTTCACTGTACGAACCGATGCCATAACAGATTTGAACCCTCGACCCTCAGCTTAGAAGGCTGATGCCCTATCCAGACTAGGCTATGGGCCCATTAACCTTTCTTGAATTAGGATTCTTTTTAAACCTTTCGTTCTATATTGAGCTCTATAAAATCTTAATAAAGCTCAAACTCTGGCTGATTTGTTCACTTTTTTGAATCTACCGAAAAAAATAGGGAGTTTTTTCAATTATCTTTTTTAAGCTTAATTTTAAAACAAATCTAATACAAAAATTGGAGGTGTATAAAAGTGAAAAAAATAATTTGGGTGCTCATGCTGTTTGTTTTATTGGCTAATGCTTCTGCCAATGTCATAATTACAGAAGTGATGTACGCACCCTCACAGACAGTATCTGACACAGACGGAGAATGGATTGAAATATATAACCCAACTAACGGTACAATTGATTTGAATAAGTGGACAATAGATGGCTATGCATTTGATGATGTTGTGATAGGCCCTAAAGAGTATCTTGTTATAGCGAAGGAATTGGTAGACGGTGGGGATGTAGATAATGAAAGTTTCGAGTCTCTATGGGGGAATGGTGATGGTGTTTGGGATGGTGGGGATGGGTTTAAGGCAGTAGACGGCTATTTCAGTTTAGCTTTAGATGACACTGTTGTATTATCCAATGGGACTTATGAGGAAAGGTTATACTATAACTCTTCTTTTGGAGGGAATAAAAATGGGAAGACATTGGAAAGAGTGAACCTTTCATTGCTTAATACTTATGAAAATTGGGCTGAAAGTAGGAAGATAAATGGGACTCCTGGAAAGGGAAGGGATGGTAGAGTCTCGGGAAATACTTTAAGTATAAATGCGACAATAAAAAATCTCAAACCGGTATTTAAGTTTGCTAGAATTATTACAGATGATTCTTTGGAAGAAGGTGTGCAGATAATGCCTGATATAATTGGAGAAAAGGAAATCGTTGTGGAAATAATGGTCGAAGACAAAAATGGAGTTGATGATCTTGTGAGTGGTGAAGTTAAGCTAGTGAATATGACTGTAAAATTGAAAAAGCATATTAAAGACAATTCTACTGCCATTTTCAATGGGACGTTCAAGATGAGTTCTAATGCTTATGCAGGGAATCATATTGTTCATTTTTTAGTGGGGGATTCTGATGAAAGGGTATCTGCAAATCTATCGTTTGAATATCTTGCTCTATTATCATCAAAACTTGAAACATCCTATGTGCATTTCTCTAATTTAAATCCTGGAGAACTATCTTCTGAAGAGATTATCACTGTGAGGAATACTGGAAATGTGAAAGTTGGATATGAAATGTCTGGGATGGAACTGAAATCTGGTGATGATAGTATGCCAGTTGAAAGCCTTGAGGTAAAGCAGGCTGGTAAGTGGAAAAAAATTTCTTTAGATCCGTTGATCTTAGATTCTAATGTAAACCCAAATGAATCTATGAGTGTCAATATGAGGTTAGCTGTGCCAGAGAATATCAGATCTGGGGCGTATGCCACTACCCTAAGGGTTATTTCGAGGGTGGTATAAGTGAAATATTTTTTTCTTTTTTTAATCTTCATACCAAATGTTTTTGCATTAGCTGTGACCCCCATTAGTTTAGATTATGGGGTTGTAGAGTATAATGCTACTCGTCAAATAAAAGTTTTTAATAACTTAGAGTACGGGGCAGAGTATTCTTTAAGCGTTGTTGACCTGGATTTTAAAGTTGAACCCCAAAAAGCTTATCTTGAAAATGGTGAAGGAGTGGTTTTTAATCTTACTATCTTTCCCAAGGACATTGGGAATTTTTCATTAAGTGTTTACGTAGATGAGTTAGCGGAAGGAGCAAATGTTGTGAATTCTGTGCTTTTGCCTTTAACTCTTGAATGTTCAAAGTTTGAGAAGAATAAACCTAATATTTTGACTGGCAGAGTTATTAAGGATATTGGCAAGGAGAAAGTGGTGGTAAGGGTAGGGTGGAGTTGGAGAGAGATTGTATTAACTATTTTGATTGCTTGTGCTATTATTTGCTTATTACTAATGGGTTGGGTGGGTTGGAATAGAAGAAGGCTTTTAAAGGGAAAATGATTATCAATGATAATATGGAAATTGAGTTTGAGGGGCCTAATATATCTTTGGATAAGGAACTTAATAGTATAGATAAATTTGTTATTGATTTTGTTAAACATTTGAACCGTATTCAATATGTAATCATATCTGGATATGTAGCTTTAGTTTTTGGAAGAAGTAGGAGTACTGAAGATATAGATATGTTTATAAAAATGATTCCTTTTGACGAATTTAATCAATTATGGTTAACTCTAATGGATGAATATGATTGCTTGAATACTGACGATGTTAAGGATGCTTATGAGATGCTTATTAAGGGTATGGCTTTAAGGTTTGCTTATAATGGAAAAATAATTCCTAATATGGAAATTAAATTTCCTAAATTTGAAATAGATAATTTTGCCTTAAACAATTGTTTATCTCTAAAATTAAATAATCATCCCATATCAGTTTCAAGTCTTGAACTTCAAATTGCTTATAAACTCTTTCTTGGTCTTGCTAGTTTGACTCCTGATGAAGCAGTAAGTTTTAATATAAACAAAGATATTGAAGATGCAAGATTCCTCTATAAACTTTTCAAGGAAAAGCTTGAATTTGAAAAAATAGAAATATACTTAAGGAAGTTAGGGATAGATATAAAGAAAGCTAAGGGGCATCTTGGATATGAATATTGATGTAGAAGAAATGAAGGAATCTATAAGGAAAAATAATGAAGAAAGATTGAAGTTTATAGACCTGTATGTTGAATGGTTGAAAAAAACACCTAATAAGGAATGGTCTAAACAACAAAAAAAGGTAATTGATTAGCGTTTTCTTGAAATTAATAAGAGCGATATGGTTAAGATCGCTACTCCTACTAATGACCTATAACTGAAAGAAGCTGTTTCTCCTGAAAGTACGGCGAATCCTGTCATGGAATCGGGAGCAAGAAGTATTATTGATGCACTGAAGAGTATTAAAGTAGTATACCTAGCAATAGTTTCTAAAGGAGATTTTCCTTTGTTATGGTGATAAGCGGTGATTGCAGATGCTAATTCATCTGCTGGAATCTTAACATTCCCTTTCTGAATTACTTTATCTCCTGATTGCATGAACTTTTTCATAGGGTTGTCTGGTGCTCCTTCTTCTAACACTTTTAATTTGTCCCATCTTTCTTTAGACATTATGACATAACCTTCTTTAGCGCTAGCCATTTTTCCTTCTAGTTCACTAACAACTTCGTCGGATGTCTTATACTTTAAACTTTCCAGTGCTCCTTCAAGCTTTGATGTAGGAACTTCCACAATTTTCTTGCCTTGTTGCTTTACTAGATACTTTTCTAAGGCTTTTGCTTGTTTTTCAGGTTCCATATTTTGTAATGCTTTTAAATCCTTATAGCTTATTTTGACTACGTCTTTGTTGGAGACTTTTGCTTCTGAGACACTCTTTGCTATATTCCTTACACCTCTTCCAAAGCCTTTTACACCATAACCAGCACCTTCAGCAACATGCCCTACGCCTTTTCCAACTTCTCGGACTCCATATCCTGTGCCTTCAACAGCATGCCCTGCCCCTTTAGCCGCTTCCGATATTCCATACTTGCTTCTGTCAAAAAAGTGAGCTACCCCGCTGCCTACTCCTTTTGTTACAGAACCAATCGCATGAGTGGCACCACCAACAAGTCCTGCCAAGCCATCCAAAGCGTTTTTCCATCCTTTTTTTAGAAGTTCAAGACCTTCCCCTTTGTTACTAGGAGTTTTCATTTTTTTCCCATTTGGAATTTTAAGCCTAGGCATAAGATATTAAGGGGAGAGGAGATATTTAAGCTTTTTTAAAATAATTCCTGAAAACATTTATATACTATCTTTGAATAGCTTATCATGAAAATGGTGGATTTTCAAGCAATTCAGGAGAAATGGCAAAAGAGATGGGAAGAGGAGAAGGTTTTTGAGGTAAATCCTGATAAGAGAAAAAAATTCTATGTTTTGGAAATGTTTCCATATCCATCAGGTTCTGGATTACATCTTGGCCATGCACTGAATTATACAATTGGAGATATCTTTGCAAGGTTCAAGCTTATGAATGGTTTCAATGTTTTGCATCCTATGGGTTACGATTCTTTGGGTTTACCTGCAGAAAATGCTGCAATAAAGGCAGGGATACACCCTCAAGAGTATACTGATACTGCTATCAAAAATTTCATAAAGCAACAAAAATGTTTGGGGATAACATATGACTGGTCAAGAGTATTGAAAACCAGCGATCCATCTTATTACAAATGGGATCAGTGGATATTCTTAAAGATGTTTGAAAAAGGTTTGGCTTATAAGAAAGAGAGTCCCGTGAATTGGTGTCCCGAATGTAATTCTGTGTTAGCTAATGAGCAAGTACACAATGGAAAATGTTGGAGACATGAGGATACTGAGGTCCAGGTCAAGAATCTGAGCCAATGGTTCCTTAAGATAACTGATTATGTAGAGGAACTCAATGATTTTAGCAAGCTTAATGGTTGGCCGGATTTGATAAAAAAGTTGCAAGAGAATTGGATTGGGAAGAGCTATGGGACTGAGATAATATTTGAGATAAACAAAAAAGAATGGAAAGTTTTTACGACAAGGCCTGATACGTTGTATGGGGTTACTTTTATGGTTGTTTCTGCTCAGCATCCAAAATTAAGGCAGTTAGTTACAGATGATCAAAAAAAGTATGTTGAGGCGTTTACGAAAAAATTAGCTTCTGTCAGTGAAGAGGATATAGGACAGTTGGAAAAAGAGGGGGTCTTTACAGGAAGTTATGCTATCCATCCTTTAACTAAGAAAAAAATACCCGTTTTTGCGGGAAACTTTGTACTTGCAGATTATGGAAGTGGTATGGTAATGGCAGTGCCAACGCATGACCAGAGAGATTTTGAATTTGCAAAAAAGTATGATATTCCTCTTAAAGTAGTCATAACTCCTAAAGGGAAGGAACTTAAGGTAGAATCAATGTCAAAAGCTTTTGTTGATGAAGGAGTGCTTGTAAATTCTGATAAATTTGATGGTTTGGACAATAGGAAGGCTATTGACAATATAACAAAAGAACTTGAAAAAAAAGGCAAGGGTAAGAAAACTGTTAATTATAAATTAAGAGATTGGTTAATCTCGAGGCAGAGGTATTGGGGTACACCCATACCTATAGTCAATTGTCAAAAGTGTGGTGCTGTTGCTGATGAAAATTTACCTGTTGAATTACCGCATGATGTTAAATTTGGTTTAGGGAATCCATTAGAAACAAACGCAAATTTTATCAATACTACATGTCCTAAATGTGGATGTCCTGCAAAAAGGGAAACTGATACCATGGATACGTTTGTTAATTCATCATGGTACCAGTTGAGATATGTTGATTCTAATAATGATGCTAAGATCTTTGATAAAGATAAAGTTAATTATTGGAACCCTATTGATATGTATATAGGGGGGAAGGAGCATGCGTGCATGCATCTTATTTATATTCGATTTTATACGAAAGTTTTGAGGGATATTGGGCTGTTAGACTTTGATGAGCCTGCGGTAAAGTTGTTTAATCAAGGCATGTTGCATGCTGAAGATGGCAATAAGATGTCGAAGTCATTAGGAAATGTGATTAATCCTTTGGAAATTGTTGATGATAAGGGAGCAGATGCCTTAAGAATTTTTTTAGTTTCTGTCGCAAGTCCGGATAGCGATTTTAATTGGAGTGATAAGGGGTTGGTAGGTTCATATAAATTTTTAACTAAAGTTATAGAATATTTTGCTGAAGTCAATATTGGGAATTCTGATGCTAAGACGATAAGTAGGCTACATAAGGCTATGAAAGGTATAACTTGGGATATAGAGAATCTCAAATATAATTTGGCTGTAATCAAGTTAAGAAAATTATTTGAAAGATTGGGGGAAGAAGAAAGTATGGATACTTTAGAAATTTTCTTAAAACTCTTAAGTCCTTTTTGTCCTCATATGGCTGAGGAGCTTTGGGAAAAGTTGGGCAAAAAGCCTTTCTTAAGCTTGGAAAACTGGCCTAAGTTTGATGAAAAGCTGATAGATGAGTCTTTAGAGTATGAAGACGATTATTTTGATGACTTGAAAAGTGATGTCAATACCATAATCAAGATAGCAAAGATTGAGAAGCCTAAAAAAGTGGTGTTGATTGTTTCTCCTGGATGGAAATATGAACTTGTTAAATTATTGAAGAAAAAACTGAAAAAGACAAGGGATTTTAAGGAAATACTAAAAGCTGTAATGGGGACTGAATTGAAAAGGTATGGCAAAGATATAACTAAAATATTGCCAGGTTTGATAAAGGACCCTTCAAAACTTCCTACTTCGGATATTGACCAGAAGACTGAGACACAAATCTTAGATAAGGTTATGGGTGGGTTGGTTGAGGAATTTAATGCGGAGTTTGACTTTGTGTTGGCCGAGGATTCCAAGGAAGGGAAGGCTAAACAAGCGATTCCTGGTAAACCAGCTATCTTGGTTGAATGACTTTAATCTAGGTTGTAGTCTAAAAAACCTTTATATAGTTTCTTTATTTCTTAACCTGTATGTCAAAAGAATCGTTCATATTAGTGTCTTTAGAAGACAAGAAATCTAAGGAATTAGCTAAAGTGATAAGTAGTGATACTTCTAGGAGAATATTGGAATACCTTGGGGGGCAGGAAGAATTAGCTGAGTCACAGATTGCTAGGGTGTTGAAGATTCCGTTGTCTACTGTACATTATAATGTTCAGCATCTTCTTAAGGCCGGGCTTATTGAGGTCAAAGATTTTGCATGGAGTGAAAAAGGAAAGAAAGTAGAGCTTTATACTGTGTCTAAGAAAATAGTAATTATGGCTCCTAAAGGTTCAGAAGGATTTTTGGATAAGATAAAAGGCCTTGTTCCCGTAGCTTTGCTATCTTTTGGGGTGGCTGCGGCTTTATACTTAGTTTCTAGATTTAAGGATTTGTCAAACTTATTTTTGAAGTTTACGTATCCGGTGCCGGGAGATGTAGTTTCTGAAACCGCATCAGCTCCAGTTGTCAAACTTTCATTAGCATCTAAGGCTGCTCCTCAAGTAGCACAGGACGTTGTTAACATAACAGTTAACGCTACAACAGATTTGTCTGCAATACTTTTGCCTAGAGATCCTAACTATGCCTTATGGTTTTTCTTTGGTTCATTACTAACCTTGATATTATTTGTAATCTATATGTTAATCAAGAGAATTAAAGCTAAAGCGGCTGTGTAGAAACCTTTAATAAAATATGTCCTTAAGCCTCGAAAGGCTTAAGA
>CAZUKZ010000003.1:0-50342 GCA_964621125.1 Candidatus Woesearchaeota archaeon | reverse complement strand
AGGAAAGCCTAGGCTAGTCGTGAGGAAGTCACTTAAGAACGTATCAGTTCAGGTTATGGAGTTTCATCCAGAAGGCGATAAGGTTTTGGCTTCGGCTCACAGTCGTGAATTAATTAAGCTGGGTTGGAAGGGCCATGGAAGAAACACTGCATCTGCATATTTAGTCGGTTTATTATGTGGAAAGAAAGCGCAAGATGCCGGGGTAAAAGAAGCTATACTAGATTTAGGATTATACCAGACTGTAAAGGGCTCTATACTATTTGCGGCCTTAAAGGGGGCAGTAGACGCAGGACTCCCAGTACCTCATGGTGATAATGTGTTCCCTTCAGAGGATAGGTTAGCTGGTGCACATCTCAAAAAAGGGGAAGGTTTAAAAAAGATGATAGAAGATGTCAAAAATAAGATAATTAAGGTCAAAAAATGAGCAGAGCAGAAGAAAGCGGAATAAGAAGAGATAAGGGTTTTGATATGACTACTTGGAAACCTAAGACTGAATTAGGTCGAAGGATAAAGGCTGGAGAAATTACTAGCCTAGACCAGGTACTTGATAATGGTCTAAAGATACTCGAACCAGAGATAGTTGATGCACTTTTGCCAGGACTTGAGTTTGAACTCTTTGAAATTGGGCAGTCCAAGGGTAAGTTTGGTGGAGGTAAAAGGAGTATTTGGAAACAGACTCAAAAGAAAAGCAAAGAGGGTAACAAACCATCTTTCTCAACGAGTGTAGTTGTAGGGAATAGGGACGGATACATAGGTATTGGCTCAGGTAAAGCAAAAGAAACTGTACCGGCAAGAGAAAAGGCATTAAGGAAAGCTAAACTTAACATAATTAAGATTAAGAGAGGTTGTGGTAGTTGGGCTTGCGGCTGTGGTGAACCGCATACCATCCCGTTTTCAGTAGAAGGAAAGGAAGGTTCAGTTACAGTCAAAATTATGCCGGCACCAAAAGGAACTGGCTTAACAGCAGAAAAAGAATGTAGGAAAATGTTGGGTTTAGCAGGAATTAAAGATGTGTATTCCAAGGCTAAAGGCCAAACTTGTACAAAGACCAACCATATTAAAGCGTGTTTTAAAGCATTGAAGCAGCTCGCAAAAATTAAAGTAAAGCCTGACTTCGTAAAAAAATCAGGTCTGACGGAAGGTTCAAATGAATAACCAAAGGATTGCTATAATCAGAATAAGAGGAAAAGCTAAAGTAAAGAGAGAGATAGAGAGTACTTTTTCTTTGCTAAGGTTGTATAATAAAAATACTTGTGTAGTTGTTCCGAACAATAAGGTTTACACTGGAATGATAAATAAATTAAAGGATTATATTACTTGGGGAGAAATTGATGAAGCAACATTTAATGAGATGTTATCTAAGAGAGGTAAGCTCCCTGGAAACAAAAAATTAACTGCCGAATATTTAAAGGATAAGTTGAAATCTACATTTGAACAGTTTTCAAGGGACTTTATGGATTTCAAGAAAGAATTAAAAGAGATACCAGGATTGAAATGTTACTTTAGACTAAGTCCTCCTACAAAAGGATTTGAAAGGAAGGGTATAAAGAAACCATTCAGTTTAGGTGGTGTTCTTGGATATAGGAAAGACAAGATCAATAAGCTCTTGATGAGGATGATTTAAAATGCCCATTAATAGAAGAAAGAAAAATGTGAAGCAACGTGGTTCGAAGACCCACGGCTGGGGTTCGATGAAGAAACATAGAGGGGCAGGAAACCGTGGAGGTAGAGGAAACGCCGGAACTGGGAAGAGGGCAGATCAGAAACACCCTACAATAGTGAATGTGTTTGGTAATTCTTACTTCGGAAAGAGGGGTTTCAAAAGACAAAATGTTAAGTCTGTAAAAGCAGTGAATGTTGGTTCACTTGAGACTTCATTGGTTAATTTATTATCACAAAAAATAATTTCACAGGAAAAGGGAGCTTATCTTATCGACCTTAAAAAGGTTGGTTTTGATAAGTTGCTCGGAAGCGGCAAAGTAACTCAGAAAATGGTTATAAAAGCGACAAAAGCTTCACAAAGAGCGGTCGATAAAATTGAGACTGCTGGTGGAAAAGTAGAATTACCATCTGAGAAACAAACTAAAAAAGAAGAATAAAAAGAGGAAAATGGCTCTAAAAGACATACTGATGAACCTCCCAGAGGTTAAGGGCCCAGCCCAGAAGAAACTCTCCTTTAAGGAGAAGCTAAAATGGACTCTGATAATTCTTGTTGCCTTTTTCATTCTTGGTTTAATACCGCTTTATGGACTTGGAGCAAATGAGTTAGCTCAGTTTGAACAGTTGTCGATAATATTAGGGGCAAAGTTTGGTTCTATAGTTTCTTTAGGTATAGGCCCTTTAGTAACAGCTTCCATTGTCCTTCAATTGCTAGTCGGTTCAGGTTTATTAAAACTTGATACAAGTACACCAGATGGGAAAAAGAAGTTACAAGGCTTACAGAAACTTATGGGTATTTTCTTTGTTGTTTTTGAGGCAGCGATTTATGTTTATATGGGTGGTTTATCACCAGCGGCAACATTAGCACCTGCAGCCTATAAGGCCATGCAATTGATTCTTGTTGGGCAATTGATAGTGGGGGGTCTCCTGATAATGCTTATGGATGAAGTCACGAATAAATGGGGCTTTGGTTCAGGTATAAGTCTATTCATTGCAGCAGGGGTTTCATCTGAGATAATGATCAGGGCATTTAGTCCTTTAAGTTCAGCAGGTACTTGGGCTTTCGGCTCCGGTCAAGCACCGATTGGAGTTGTATGGGTCTTATTCAAGGCACTTACAGGAGGTAATGTTTCGGGGGCAGCTATTGCTCTTGCTGCATTAATTGCAACGGTTGTAGTTTTTGTGATGGCTGTATACGCCCAAGCAATGAAAATAGAAATCCCTCTTTCTTTTGGTAGGGTCAGAGGACATGGTATAAGGTGGCCTTTACAGTTCATGTATACATCTAATATTCCAGTTATATTAATTGCTGCTCTAATGGCAAACATGCAGTTATGGGCAAGGTTATTACAGAATTGGGGTTTCCCAATTCTAGGAACTTTTGCTGGAAGTTCACCTGCGACAGGTTTCATAACTTGGCTTTTTCCACCCAATATCATAGAACATATAATTACTGGATCATTAAGGTTAACTGATGTGACCCACGCATTAGGGTATATGGTGATCATGATTATAGGATCAATAATATTCTCTTATTTTTGGGTACAGACATCCGGGATGGACGCTAAAAGTCAAGCTAAACAGATTATGGGCTCAGGTCTACAGGTTCCCGGATTCAGGAGGGACTTAAGAGTTTTGGAAATGGTACTTAAGAGGTACATAATGCCTTTAACAATTATGGGTGGTGCTTTGGTAGGGTTTTTGGCGTCTTCAGCTGACTTATTGGGAGCGTTAAGTAGAGGAACGGGGATTCTTTTGGCTGTAATGATTATATACAAGTTATACGAGCAAATTGCACAACAGCACATGTATGACATGCATCCTTCTCTAAGAAAAATGATGAGTAAGTGACTGAATACACAAGCTTTTTAAAGGAATTCAGTATTTAAGAAAGAATGGTATTTGATGGATTAATGGTTGGAGTCAATAAAGCATTTGATGCTGCATTGGGGCCTATTTTTAAATTACCTGAACCCTATGGCTTACTCGTTGTTAGTTTAATTGTTGTTCTCATAAGTACACTTATTATCAAGTATATGACTGATCAAAAGGCTATCAAGGGCCTAAGGGACGAAATGAAGTCACTACAGGCGGAGATGAAGAAGCACAAGGAAGATCCTAAGAAATTTGCCGAAATGCAGAAAAAGAGCATGCAAAAGACCATGGAGCAGTTTAAGCATAATTTTAAGCCTATGCTTATAACAATGATACCTTTCTTGCTCCTTTTCACTTGGTTGAGGACATATTACACTGCTTTGGGTAATCCAGATGTATTATTTGGCTTGAGCTGGTTCTGGAGCTATTTCATATTCACTATGGTACTAAGCCTAGTCCTTAAAAAAGTTCTGAGAGTTCATTAGTTCATATTAGAAACGTTTATAAATGACTGAGAATTTCTCTGCGTATAACCTAAGAAAAGGAGAAAAAATGCCAGCACCAAGAAATAAATCAACATCATTGAGGAAAGTTCGTGTTAAGACACCAGGTGGTAGGAATACGGTTCACTATAGGAAGGCAAAGCCATCAAAGGCAATATGTTATGAATGTGGAGCAAAGCTTCCAGGTGTCGCTTCAGAAAGGCCACATAAGATGAGAACAATGGCAAAAACGAAAAAAAGGCCGGAAAGGCCTTTTGCAGGCGTATTGTGCTCAAAGTGTATGAGGCTTAAGATAGTAGAGAATTCAAGAAAGTAGCTCTTGTTGTTGAAGAGGAGACTTCCCCGGTGACGGGTTGGTTGATGAAACATTTAGGAGGAAAATAAGATGATAGATATAGGTAGGGTATGTATTAAGATTGCAGGTAGGGATGCGGGAAAACTTGCTGTTGTAATAGGCCAAGCAAGTGAAACAATAGTTCTTGTTGATGGGAATGTCAGGCGAAGGAAGTGTAACATAAAACATCTTGAACCAGTGGAAACAGTTCTTAAGGTAAAGGAAAATGCTTCTACAGAAGAAGTTTTTGCAGCTATGAAAGAAGCGGAGCTTCCTGTTGAGAAAAATCTGGTTAAGAAAAAGGAAGAGAATAAAGTGGATAAAAAATGACAAAAGAAGAAACTCAACAGAAATTCTTAGAGCTTCAGAATTTGACAAATCATATTAAAGGATTGCAGGAACAGGTAGTTAAGATTGAACAACAAAAGATTGAACTTCATAATCTTAACGAAAGTTTGTCTGAAATAAAGAAGGTAGAATCAGGTAAAGATATTCTGACTCCATTAGGGGCGGGAATTTTCATCAAGACCAAGGTAGAAGATTCAAAGAGTGTAATAATGAATGTTGGTGCAAATATTATGGTTGGAAAAAGCGTTGAGGATGCTCAAGAAGTAATTAAAGAGCAGGTAAAGGAGTTATCTGTATTTGAAGAGCAGGTAAATACGGAAATAAGAGTTTCTTCCTTGAAAGTCCAACGTATCAATGAAGAAGTACAGCAAGCACAATAAAAAATATAAAGTCTTATTAACTTTTCTTATCTATGGCGTTATCCAAAACAAAGATTTTTGAATTCTATTGCCGCCCAGAGATACAAAAGGCTTTGGTTGATCAAGCTATTGACCGCGAGTTAGGTGTAAGGTATGGTCAAGGTTTTGGCAAAAGGCCCGACCTACTACAGATGCCTGGTGATGTAAAAGAGTTTGCAAGCAAAGGGGCTACATCTTTCCATATATCCGAGGAAAGATGGAACGATATTTTTGAGCTTGAACCCGGAATGACCAAGAAACGGTTGGATACTATCCGGATGGGTTGGGATTTCATTTTGGATATAGATGTGACGGATTGGGAAACATCAAAATATATAAGTTTCTTGTTAGTGGAAGCTTTGAAGTATCATAATATAAAGAATATCTGCGTCAAATTTAGTGGCTCTAAGGGCCTCCATATAGCAGTTCCTTATGAATCATTCCCTAACACTATTTCGGGGCAGGATAAAAAAAATGCTTACCCTAATTTACTGAGAATAATGGCTATGTATCTCACAGAGTTTATAACTGAAGCCTTGAACACTTGGATAGAATCTAAGACTGACGAAAGGAAAGAGGAGATACTTGAAGCGTTAGAACAGGGCGAAGCAGAACTCGAGGAAGATTTGAAATTCATGAAAAATAATGCTCCTAAACGTCCATTGGGAGTGGTGAGGTCAGGTAATAGGACAATAACAATGGATGGTACTGAAAAAAAACTTAAAGGAGTCATTAAGGATGCAATTAAACTAAGTGGTTCTCATATAGATACAGTCCTTATCTCCAATAGGCACTTATTTCGCGCACCTTACTCTTTACACGAAAAGTCTGGGCTTGTTTCCATTCCTTTTAATCCTGATGACATCCTTAATTTTGAGAAAGAGATGGCCTCCCCAGACAAGGTTGTAAACATAGTCAAATATATCGATAGGAGCAAATCAGAACCTGGTGAAGCTAGAGGGCTTGTTATCCAAGCTTTGGATTGGAATGCCAAACAAAAAAAGGAAGAAGATAAGACTGTAACTGATAAGGATTATGATATGCCTACAGAAGCATTACCTGAGGAACTGTTTCCTCCATGCATAAAAAAAGTTCTCGAAGGTCTTGAAGATGGTAAGAAAAGAGCACTTTTTGTCTTGATAAGATTTTTGCAGCAGATGGGTTGGAATTGGCCCAACATCGAAAAACGCATAAAAGAATGGAATGGAAAAAATGCAGAACCTCTTAGAGAGAATTATATTTTGGGACAGATATCATGGAGTAAGAAAAATAAACAGAAGGTATTGCCGCCTAACTGTGCTTCCCCTGCTTATTATAAGGACTTGAGAATATGTGATCCTGAAGCTTTATGTTCAAGGATATAGAATCCAGTTAATAACTCAATACTTAAGTACCGGGCTAAGAAATCCTTCACAAAGAAGAAAGCACATTCTTGATAGAATCTTCTTGCTCCTCCAACTTAGTCTTTTTAGGTACCTGCTCTTTTTTTGCTTTTTCTATATTCTCGAGAGCCTTTTGCAACTTAGGCAACATTTCGTTTTGTGATTCTAAGTCCAAATTATAATATAGGCCTTTAATTGACTTATACCGATTTTCAGCTCCCTCTATGTTTCCCTTTTCTAAATCACCTTTGGACCGCTTAAGTATTTGTTTTATTTTGGATTTCTCAGACAATTTATCATTCAGTATTTTGCCAATCTTACCAATGAACGCACCTTCATCGAGGGTTTTTACAGCAGGCATGACAACTACTTCATTTTTTGGCACATCTTCGATTTCTGCAGGATAAATTTTGTCAGGAATATTGACCTTTGGCTTGAGCTTATTGACTAAATACACAACAAGAACAAATGCCCAAACGAGAACAACAATCAGAAGGCCTACAATCGCCCATGCAGGATATTCGACATCCATAACTGCTACTCTATATCCTTGAATCTTTAGTAACCACTGGATAACAGCGTTCCATATGTTAGACATGTTTTTTCAATGGTCTTTTAAATATAAAAAGCTTAGGGTTTTCTTGACTATCTTAATTCACTAAACAGTGTAACTTCTAAAGAGTAATTACAAACCAAAAGGTTTAAATACTAATTCTTTCCCTATATATTAAGAGTTTTACTAAATAAAATGAGGTTTAGACTGATAAGAACGCCAACGTTGGCTTATATCATAATGGGTGCTGAATTGACTAGGGGTATGACTACTAGAGACCACCTGGAGAATATCAAAAGTCAGGCGAAGTTAAGTTTTGAGAAAAACCTTGATAATTATCCAAGGCCCATGGCTGCTGTTGTTGCTGCTAGAGATGCTGCGTTATATGAGATGAAAGTGACTTCTTTTAAGATGTTGAGGGTAGCATATGATCTTTTGACTGGGTATCAGGGAGAGGACTCAACTACTCGTTAGATCCTTTCACTGGACACGACAAATACGCGTAGCATTTATATAATTTATCTGAATAACTTAAGTTTATGATCCCTGTGACAGCTCTATCGACATATCTTTATTGTCCGAGAATGCTGTATCTGCAGAAGGTTATGAAAGTTGGAAAATTTCCAAAAGAGGCTATGGTCGTGGGTAGTATAAAACACGAAGTTATAGATGGAGTTAATAGGAATGAGGATGAAATTGTATCTTCGATAAAAGAGTCTTTTGATAATGATGAGATAGAGATGTCTTATAGGAAAAGATATTATAGTTTTCTTATGAGCTCTATAAGGAAAAGAAAAAAAGATATTAAAGAGTTAGATTTAGATAGATTTGAACTTTTCAAGAGGATATGGCCCATACTATTGCAAGAGGCAAGGACAAGGGCAGCAAACATATCCAAATTCATAGCTACATCTAATTTATACGAACAGGAGCTTTGGGATTCTTTGGAGCCTAAATACAAGTCAGAAGTGAGGATCATTGCTCCTAATTTAGGGCTGTCTGGAATTATCGATAAAATTGAGGTATTTTCAGATAAGGTGGTTCCTATAGAGATGAAATCTGGTAAGATGCCGAAGGATGGTATTTGGCCAGGACATAGGATTCAAATTGCTGCATACATTATGATGTTGAAGGAAATGAGAAAAATGGAAAGCAATCATGGTTGCATAGACTACTTGGATCACTCAGAAAGGAGGGAAGTAATAGTAAACCCTATGATGGAAGATGAAGTAATAAGGCTTATTTCTGAAGTAAAAATTTTGCTTGAGAGTAAGGAAATTCCTCATAGATTAAATAACAATAAGTGCAGTAATTGCAATCTTAAAGAAGAATGTTTTAAAGCGTTAGAAACTGTTCAATCTTCCTAGGAAACAAAGTAGAATAAAGTGTTCTGCATTCATCTACCAGATATTTTGTAAACTCTCCGAAAAGCCACCTATTAGTTACTTGTAGGGCAGGATGGCTTATATCAAGTGTAGGATAGCTTTTTCCCACAATGAAAGATAGGTTGGATTCGATGATATTTTTTCCTTTGTCAGGGTTGACCTGAAGCATATAGCTCTGTGAACAATGAGGTAGTTGTGCCCCGCATTTTACAGTGTTAGGGGGATAATGCACCGCTGCAGCCGGCTTCATCCATGCAATGACTTTATCTTCAATTGGAATTTTAAACCTCATGGAGTGCCTTTTCCTTTTCTTTTTATTGTTTAGTATTATGTCAGCAATTTTGCTGTCTTGCCCCCCCTCCATTATTAAGGAAGTATTCTTCTCCCACGTATCCACAGCATCTGCCAAGAATACTCCTAATGCAGCATCAATCCCATACAATATTCCGGCGTTTGTGATAGCAAGGTCATCGCAGATGCCTCGTCCAACAGCCTGTCGGACATATCCGCTTATAACTGTTTTGCTGGGTTTTATTGGGGCTTTAGGTATAACACCTAGCATGCGAAGTTGTTGTATCTGCCTTTTGTTATGTTCCCTATGTTCTAGCTCAAATGTCTTATGGCCATGGTTGACCATTTCTTCTAAATCTATAGGTACGCACATCCCTCCTCCAGTAACAATCCCATGGACCTCTTCAAGCAATCTCCTCCAAGGGTTGTATGTGTCCATACATGCTCCTAAATATCCTCCAGTTAACAGGTGATCATGGTTCATTACTTTCCTTCCTCGGAACATCTCATATCCCATCAAAGGCTCTCCTTCTTCATCATGATAATACTCTAGATTTTCCCCTTCGCTTATCCTTCGGAAGAATGAGAATACAGAATCAATTTTGTCCTGAGACCACTCCCTCCACTCCTCTGCATCAAAATTTCCTCCATTATGGTCATTTAGAACCTCATATATATGATCAGGGGTTGTAAGTGAATAAGCTCTTTTGGCTTGCTTGAACATCCCGTGAGAATTTTGTGCATGCGCAACAACTCTTAATAACAATAGGTGCTGCTTGACTTTATCAGACGTCCGGAGTGTTACCTCATCCATAAGGAATTTATAATCTAAGATTGTAGCCATACGGAA
This sequence comes from Candidatus Woesearchaeota archaeon, assembly GCA_964621125.1. GTDB lineage: Archaea > Nanobdellota > Nanobdellia > SCGC-AAA011-G17 > GW2011-AR17 > CAZUKZ01. Next base: position 40,764 of record CAZUKZ010000003.1, on the reverse strand, counting down.
GTCATTATCTATAAGCATAATTTTGGGGAATTAACGGTCATTTATAAGTTTTATCCTAAAAAAGTGGTACTACTCCTTAAATCCGGAAATGTGTACTAAGAAACCGTCTAAGAAAATTTTTTCTTCCTCATCCAGGACTGCTTTCATAAAATTGTTCCAGTTTGGAAAGCTCATAAGAGACCCCCTCACCTGCTTGCTTATAACCCTAGCATCCACATCCGCCTTGTTGAAGCATGATCTCTTTATAGCATCATAATCTCTTTGGCTACGTTCCATCTTGGTAGGAAAGACCACACTATCCATTCCTTCGATTGAAGGGTATTGCTTATAATGAGGGCATGATATTAGCTCCTTCTCACCTACGACTTCTTCAACAAAGTTTACTAGCAATCCTTCATCAATTTCAGCATACATTGGCTTGACAAATATAAGTCTTGAAAACTGATTAAGGTCTGGAGTAAATATAGAACTCACATAGGTCTCTATGGTCTTGAAATCCATCCCTGGTAATAGGACTCTCCTTTCTGAATAACTTTTAGGAGTTTTCACCCTTTTTCCCCAAACGGGCCTCGTAGAATCATCTAATGTACAGTAGTCGTCTATAGAGCTCATTGCGTTAATGGGAATTAAGGGTTTGTATTTAAGCTTACCTCAGCAAAACCGAAACGTTTAAATACTAGGTGCTTAAATATCTCTTTGATGGACGGCCATAGCGACCTGGTCCCACCGGTTCTCATTTCGAACACCGCAGTGAAATAGGTCCGCGTTTTTGGTTGTACTGCTCTTTGAGCGGGAACCCTTTTTCGTTGTCCATCACTTTATTCTTATTAGAACAAATTGTTCATTCCTATAAAAAATTTTATTCAGTGTTATATTATGCCCTCCATACTTGGTAGTTTCTCCTGGGATAACTCCTTTTTGTGAAAGCTCACCTGTTAGTTCAAAGTAAGCTATGTTAGAAAGTACTTGGGCTAACTTCAGATATTTATCGCCAAGTTTCAGTGATCTCCCCTTGTATAACACGTGTTCTCCTTCTCCTAGTTCAAGCTTTTTAATTTTTAAGATTACATAGTTGTCTGGACTCCCAGAATAGTTAAACTTAAACTTATCTACAGTTATCTCAAGGCCGTTTATAAATTCCTTATACTTAGTTTCTGATATTGTACCTTTAACTTTTCCGACATTAATTTTGACAATCAGTGAAGGTTTCAGTTCCAATAGCTTCACCTGCTTTCCCTCTATTATCAAGGATTCTCCAAGATTGAACTTGTATGTATCTTCACCTACTTTCTTGGCAAGGTTCTTTATAACAAGAGGTATTTTAGGCTTGTCTGGCACAGGGCTAATTATAGAAAGGGTTGAAGGTGCTTCTTCTATGGCTTTGGGGTTTAAGGTAGGCACATTAGTTGGCACACACCCAGTTATAAGCACAAGGGCAACTAAGAGTATTATAAGTCTCATAGTTTTCCTTAAACCTATTCTGATATAAAAAATCTTTGATTTATCTAAAGTCAATTTTATATATAGCCTTCACTTTCAACCAACTAGGGTGGACTTAGAACAGCACTGTAAGAGAACTAAACAAATATTAGGCAAATCCTATAGGGAAGTTCATGAATGGCTAGACGAATTTTCAATGGACTATAGTCATCAAGAGAGATACAAGCACCGTAAGCATCGCCACCATTTAGAAGGAGCATATAAGGCCGGAAAGGTCTTTGGTAAGATGGGCAGGATTGTCGCTTTCATCCATATAGCAGACGACAATGAAGGAGATGTTCCATTGATGACTGCCTATGATATTCCAGAGTATAAGTAATAGTATAGAAATTGTTTTATAGTTTAAGAGATTAACAAAACAATATGTATCTAAAGACACATCTTAGGAAAACTTTGGGTAAAAAGATAAAAGATCTGGAAGAGGCGAGGGCAAGCAACCAAGAATCTTTGGATCTTCTGGGCTCTCAACAAATCTGGGGAGGGCTGCCTACAAGGTTGAGATTTTTTCTTCTTGGCACGATGAAGGGGAAGAGAATACTTCTACCGAACATAAAGGAAAACTGAAAGATGCTATAAAAAAAGCCGAGGATGAGTTCAAGAGAGTTAACCGTAGAACTAACATTGATGCTCGTTTTTCTGTGAAGGTAAGGCTTGGGGGGAATGAATACTCAGTCCCAGAAGAGTATTGGGTTGGTTTCAAGGGATAGTCGAAGATTCCACATATGAATTCTTTTCTTGAGTTTAAGAACTAAGGGGATTTTCATACTTTATATACAAAAAAAATAAAAGCATTTAAAAAGGAACCTTTTATATATAGCAGAATTGCTTGACTATTTATAAATTAAAGTATTTATTTGACAAATTTGTTAAGTTGTTTACGGAAATGAATAATAAACAAGGAAGGAGGTTAAAAAATGAAAGGAACAGTAAAATTTTTCAATGATATGAAAGGATTTGGATTCATTACTGCTGAAGATGGAAAAGAAGTTTTTGTCCATCAGTCTGCTCTTGAAGAAGGCGTAACTTTGCATGAAAATGATTCAGTAACGTTTGATATAGAAGAAGGAGATAAGGGCCCAAAAGCAATTAATGTAAAAAAAGAGTAGTTAGATCTTGTTGATTGATAATCTTTGAGGTAAACATCAAGGTTTAGATAAGTTGCGACGGAAGTGGAGAATTTGGGAATTTCCATCCTAAACGTTTTTTTTTTGATAAAACTATATCAAGAGCGAAGTATCATTAGTTAAAAAAATTAAGGGCTATAGCACCTGAGAGAAAAGTCAATCCTCAACAATACAAAACTTTATTAAGGCTCAACCTCACAAAAAAATAATTCTTAAGATGGCTCAGACAACTTTAACTGGAAAAAAATCGGCAAGTAAGAGAACAAAAGCAGAGGAACTAGCTACAAAACAAAGGGAAATATCAGTGGCCGAATTTTTCACTAAGAACAGACACCTTTTAGGATTTGACAATCCAAGAAAAGCTTTACTAACAACAATTAAGGAGGCTGTTGATAATGCTTTAGATGCTACAGAAGAGATGAGAGTCTTACCTGACATAAAGGTAATAGTTGATCCTATTAAGGGCAATGAGGAAAGATTTAGAGTTACAGTAGAGGATAACGGTCCAGGAATCACACCTGAGCAAGTTCCAAAAATATTCGCTAAATTGTTATACGGGTCTAAGTTCCACTCTATGAAATGTGGTAGGGGGCAACAAGGTATAGGAATTTCTGCAGCAGCAATGTACGGCCAATTGACAACTGGAAAAGGTATAAGGATTCAATCCAAAACAGGTCCTAGAAAAAAAGCTTATCGTTGTGAACTTCATGTTGACACAAAAAACAACGAGCCAGAAATAATCAAGGAAGAATACTTTGATTGGGAAGATAAGAAACACGGGACGGTTTTAAGCCTTGAATTGGAAGCAAAATACCAAAAAGGCAAGCAAGGAATAGATGAGTATTTGAAACAGACGGCCATATCCAACCCGCACGTAACTATAACTTATAAGTCACCTGTAGATGACATCGTAGAATTCCCGAGAGCTACAAAAGAACTTCCAAAAGAGGCTAAGGAGATAAAACCACATCCCTATGGTATTGAACTTGGAATCCTGATAAAGATGCTCAAAGAAACAAAGTTCAAAAAACTCAAGGCATTTTTACAAAATGAATTCTCTCGAGTAAGTCCAAAGGTAGCCAAAGAAATCTGTGACAAAGCTAAATTGCTGGAAAACGCAAGAACATCAAGGATCGCAAGACAGGAAGCAGATAATTTGTTGAAATCAATAAGATCAACTAAAATCATGGCACCTCCTACAGATTGCATTATCCCAATAACTGAAGAGCTTATGGTTAAAGGTATGAAGAAGGAAGTGGATGCGGAATTCTATGCTGCAACAACAAGGCCTCCTTCTGTTTATCGTGGTAACCCTTTCCAGGTTGAATGTTGTATAGCTTATGGTGGAACTTTGCCTGGAGATAAGCTTGCAAGAGTAATTAGGTTTGCTAACCGTGTACCTTTACAATACCAGCAAGGGGCATGCGCCATAACTAAATCTGTTATGCAGACAGCATGGAAAAATTATGGTATAAGTCAGAGTAAAGGGGCATTACCTTCAGGGCCATTAATGGTTATGATTCATATTTCTTCTGTTTGGGTACCGTTTACTTCTGAAAGTAAAGAGGTTATAGCGAGTTACCCAGAGATAATCAAGGATATAAAGTTAGCCATCCAAGAATGCGGAAGGAAACTTATGAGTCACATAAGAAAGATAAGGAAATCAGAGCATGAAAAGAAAAGGCAAAAAATATTTGAGCTTTATATTGATGAGGTTGCAGAGTCCTTAAATAAACTGATTAAGGCAGATAAAAAGGAAGTTACTAACAATCTGAGGAAGATTGCAAAAAAACGAACTATTGGAGGAGAATAAGATGGCGGCAAAAAAAGAAAGAAAAATCAATTCAGACATTAAGATTAAACACCTTGCTGAAAACATTGTTAAGGAAATAAAAAGGCAGGAAAACCCTTCAATGAAAATTCCTATCCGTTCCCTCTCTAATGTTCATTTTAATGAACAAAAATCAATTCTCGAATTGGGTAAGGATACACAGACAAGATACTTTTTCAATGTAGGTCAGGCAAAAAAATTTATGCAGACATTATTGATTGCTTCAGGTTGCCAGGAATTGTTGAAGTCCGGCAAGACAACATCAATTAGGGACTTGTATTACATGACAAAGCACACTATTGGTAACACTAAGCAGAACACATTCGATGATCAAACTGAATCGGTATGTCCAGATGAAATAATTCTTGTACGCATGGATGGTGAACTAAAGCTTGCCACAGGATATGATGTTATTGAATATGCTAAGAAAAATGGAAAACCAATTTATGACCAAAATGGGAAAAAAAGATGGAAAGATGTTAATCTAAAAGTTTGCTCCTTTGATAAGAATTATAAAATCAAAGAAATGGATGCAGCATTAATCATGCAACATCCTCCCAACAAGGTTAAAAAAATTACAACTAATTCAGGAAAAACTGTAAAAGTAACAGAATGTCATAGTTTATTTACAAGTAATAACGGATTACCTATCTCTGCTGAAGTCAAAGAATTAAAGGAAGGGAGTTGGATAGCCCTTCCAAGAAAGATTAATGTAGAAATAAATAAACAAGATATTAATTTAGTTGAAAAGCTCGTTGATCTTCTTCCGGATGAAAAATTAAAAAAATTGTACTTAAAAGGTGAATTGGAAGATATAAAAGAAATCCTAAACAGAATTGGAAAAGACCAACTAAAATTATTTGCAAAACATTATAAAAATGTATGGTCTGATGTAATTGCTAACTGGAAGACTTGGAAAACAGTACCATTAACTTTAATAAAATATACAGATATAAACCTCGATGATATATTACATAAATTTAAACTTAGTGCAAGGGGAACAAATAAAAGATTTAACCCACTAATTAAAAAAGGAAAAAGTTTGGGAGCAATCTTTGGTTTGTTATTAAGTGAGGGGTCTCATTCTGTATTTACTAAGAGAGGAAGAGATGAAAGGTTTGTTGCTGTTTCCAATAAAAAACTCGAATATGTAGATAAATTTAAAGAACACTTCATAAACGTATTTGGTGAGGGTTCTATTTTAACCAAACCAATATTAGGAAAGGATGGAGTCTATAATCTAAATTTAGGAAACAACCTTATGAGTTATATACTTATTGTTTTAGGTTATAAACCAGTTAGAGCCTGGGATAAAGAAATCCCTTCATATATATTAGACTCCTCAAATGAAACAATAAAAAGTTTTCTTAAGTGGTTTCATATGGGAGATGGATCAGTTTGTAAAAACAAATTAAGAATTAGGTATCATACAACAAGTAAAAAATTAGTTAACGGACTAACATTTCTTATGTTGAGACTAGGAGTATTCTCTAGAATTTATACTTTTGATAGAAACAAATTGAATCACCACACAGCTTATGAAATTCGAGTCAATTCAAGAGAGTATGTAAAAATTATGTCAGATGTGACAAATCAATTTGCAGATATAAGTTTAGAAAATAAGTCTCTAGTTTCAGGGGATAGAATCCCTGGTATTGGCGAGATGATTTGGAATGCAAGAAAATCTTGTGGGAGATTAAACGAAAAAGTCTATAAAAAATTACCATGGTATCAGATTGAACAAGAGCAACAAACAATAAATAGAGGGACTCTATCAAAAGTCATACAATTACTACAACCAGCTTCAATTGAGAATGAACAATTAAAAAACTTATCAGAGATAGCAAATAATGATATCTTTTGGGACCAAATTAAAAAAATAGAGCATGCCAAAACTCCAGAATTCACGTTAGATATTGCAGTAAGACCAACAGAAAACTTTATTGGAGGAGATGGCCTTCTGATACTACATAATTCTGACCCCATCATAGAAGATCTCGAAGTAACACTGGATTCATTAAGGGAGGAATTACATCTGTTTGCAAGTAATAGGGGTGCATTGGTTGGTGAGATTAAAATTAAAGATTCTGGAGATACGATAAATTGTGCAAAGATGGGGAGTGGGGGTTGGAGTGTTCCATCGATTGTTGAGGAAGAAGTTGTGCAGTTCTTGGACTCTAAGGCTGAATTTATTTTAATGGTTGAGAAGGACGCAGTATGGCGAAGGTTAAATGAAGATCGCTTTTGGAAAAAACATCATTGTATTTTAATCCATGGGCAAGGGATGGCGCCAAGAGGGGTTCGCCGTTTGTTGTACCGTATGGTCAATGAGCTAAAACTTCCGCTGTATGTTATGTGTGACCAGGACAGTTGGGGATATTATATTTACTCTGTAATAAAGCAAGGAAGTATTAATCTGGCTTTTGAGAGTAGGCGTATGGCTGTCCCATCTGCAAAATTCATTGGTTTGAGAAGCTCTGATAGGATGAAATATAAATTGCCTGATAATGTGACAATTAAACTTAATGAACAAGATAAGTCTAGGGCAAAACAGATTCTTGCTTATCCTTGGTTCCAGAAAAAAGAGTGGCAAAAAGAGATAAATTTGATGTTGAAGAGTGGATGTAAGATGGAGTTAGAGGCCTTGAGTTCTAAGGGGATAAGTTTTGTTACAGATAAGTATTTGCCAGAGAAAATTAAAAATAAGGATTGGTTAGATTAGTGTAGTTTATTCATTTGTAGTGGAACAAAAGTTTGATAAATTTTTTGTCTGCATCTAATTTTGTTAAACAACCAATTCTTAAGAATTTGATATTTTCTATAATTTTCTCTTCAGTGATACAACTATATTTTGCTAATCGCTTTAATCTTGCAATAGATATAAGATTTTTCCCTTTGATCATATGTGCAATGTTTCCTTGCCAAGAATTAAGAAGTCTAGCTATTTCTCTTTGAGTTAGATTTAAGCTTTCAAATAATTTAAACCTGAATTTATCATCTAAATTACAGTAGACATGTAAATTTTTTAAAATCATTAGGAAATCTTGTTGTTTTCTACTACATATACTAAATAAATCAATTTTCCACAAAAGATGATAATTTTTCCAATTTTGTATATTGACTTCTAAGCAATTTTTTCGTGGGGGCAAGATTTTAGAACTTATGTTTTCTTTAGCTAAAGCAAATTTCACAATTTTTGCTAAGTGCATTTCTTTCTTTGAGAAAGAAAAAGTTATTTGATTGATATATTTTTCCTTTCTTTTTATCCCAATATTGCCTTCGGCAGCGAATATTCCTCTTAGGAACGCTTTGCGTAACTCAATTTGCTCAAAAATCCTTAATTTCAAAGTATAATTAATGATATTCTCAAATAAGTGTCTAAAAACAACACTATTAACTTGTATATGTAAAGCTTCGGATAAAGATCTGTCACTCTGATAAGAATTAATGTTTTTATTAATTTTCAAGGTTTCTTTCCAGGATTGAATCATATTTGGGTTAGTCCGTTTATATCTGATTGAAAAAGAAATATCCTTATCTTCAATATAGAAGTATTTTCTTAAAAAATCTAGATAATGTTTTGTGATGTCCTTATCTTTACTCGCAAAAGTTGTATGCCTTTTTTCTTTTCGATTAAAATCACCATCACCTAAAAATAAAGCTATGCCTTCAACAAAATGATTATCTATTTTAATTATTTTGGGGAATATGATGCTTTTGGCTAGTTTATTTTTACTAACTTTCATAAGATGCAAACTAACATCTTCAGTTTTCCATCCCTGTGGAACCAAGGTTCTAACATCAGTTTTCATAAGATGGATATCAGAATGCTAATTTATATAGGCTACGTGTGTTTGTCGTGTCCACTAATTTTGAAAGATATATATCCTAAAATATAATTTTTTATTTTCATAAATCTTTTAGAGAAACTTCTCCAAAAATTTCACTGCTAGCTCATCCGTATTGGGCAAACCCCGTAATATTTGATTTAGGTTCTTAAGGTTACTTCCTTGTTTTTCGTACACAGCATTCCACAACATAAAATATTTAGTGTATGGCACAGCATCCCATATTTGCATCACACCCATCCCAAACCCCTCCTCTTCCATTTCATCCAACAGCCTATCCCTTTCTCTATCCTTATCTTTTTCTGATAAGTTGGAATTGAACACAGCTCTTAACACTCTATGATACCTTATGACGACATCCGCATGCTTCTTCTTTTTCTCAAATTGCTTTAACGCACCTTTATGCTCTTTAGATCCAATGCCAAACTCAAATTTGCTAAACTCGATTGCCCCTACATACCCTAGGAAAGAAGCGGTGCTTTCATTGATGTTTGGATCAGGATTTCCTACTGTCCTTTTAGCAAAATTATAATGCCAATCCTCATGCAGTACTACAGAGATTTTCCATGGCATTTGCGCCTTAATCAATTTTGGCGTTAACGCACAACCTCCACCATAGCTATCAAAAGATCTCCAAAAAGTTTCATAACCTTTGCTTTCATACTTTTGCAATTCATCCTTGAGGTCATCCTTGTATAAAGACCATATTATAGTAGGCTTCTTATCATCCTTGAAATGGTCTCCTTTTTTAGTAATTGTCTTAAAATTTTCCCATTTCTCTGGGAGCATATTCTTTGGAGCAACGAAAAGAAGATACTGTGTTTTCTTAGGAAAAAATTTACCATCTCGATACTCTTTATAGTTTCCTGTTTCTTCATAGCCTAAAGTTTCCTTGCCAAAGTTCTTTACTCTTCTTATAAGGTCAAATTCTCTGATTACTCTTTCATCCAACGCCTCCTTGCACGTTTTAAACGCAAAATTTTCTATCTGTACTTGGACTTCTGTGCATCCCGGAGGTATTATGGTCGGGGATGGTATTGTACCGCATGAAGAAGATAGTAAAGCAGTTAATGTCAATAGGGCTTTCTTAAACATAAAAGTATGATGAAGTATGATATTATATAATTTTCTAAAAAATCATTCATCATCGACAGTTATTGGGATATCTATGGTGTCTCTCGTGCGCCCCATTTTTGACTTTTGGCTCCTGAGGTAATCTACAGCACTGTTTTCCTTTGCAGGCAGTATGCTCAGTATTTCCATAAGTGCTTCCAGTCCTCGAGAGCTAATGGTATCAATAAGGGAGCTATAGATATCTCTTACTAAGAAAAAATTTTTTGAGTATGGCAATCTGCTGCTAAGTTCTCCTATGGTTGTCCCTGGGCGCTTTTTCCCCATAATCTCTTTTGTAGCTTGAACAAGGCTCGACTTTTCGCTTTCCGTTATATTGGCCTTAGATATTGTGCTTAGGATGGAACTATAGGAATTAACAAAATTATAGAGAATAGTGGAATCGGTTAATGCGGACATGGCTGAGAAGAATTCAGGTGCACTAGTCCCAAACTTATCTTTCATATAAGCGACAGCTCCATAAAGCCCGAGGAATGTGGCAACACTTTCATCGATATTAGGTTCTGGTTGGACTCCCGCCCATTTGGTGAAATTATGATGCCAATCTTCATGCAAGACTAATTCGACCTTTCTTGCTAGGGATTCTTTCATGAACTCTGGTGTAAGGAAACAGCCGTTGCCATGTTGGTCATATGATCGCCAGTAGGTTTCGTATTCTTGAGCTTTGTAGTATGCCCATTCCCAATTGAGATCAGATGAGTCAGAAAATAGAAGTGTTGGTTCTGTGACATTTGGGAAAGGTGTATCATTTGAGGGGATATATATGTGCTTTATAATTCCTTCTGTGAACATATTTTTGGGAGTAACAGAAAGTGAGTAGTGGGTTCTTTTTGGAGTTTTTACACCATCCCTGAATTCTGTGAAATTTGGAGTATCTCCCAGCCCTAATACGTATCTGCCAAATTTTTTGATATCTGCAATAAGTTTTACTTCCTCCACAATTCTTTCATCTAGGCATTCATGGTGGCATATAAATCTAAAATCTCCTTGTATAAGCTCAAATACAGGATAGTCATGCTGAGAATTGGAATCTCCGGGTTTTATGAGAAAAACTTCATCTAGGCCAAATAGTAAGTTTGTCATCTTAATATTCTGTGTGAAAATTAGCCATATTTAAACCTTTCTATGATTTTTACCAAATGGTAGTGAAGATTTTAGACGAAATCTTTTTAAAGCATCTGATAATTCTAGAAGAGAGCACAAGTTGCCTCGGTAGCTCAGTTGGTGGAGCATGCGGCTGTTAACCGCAAGGTCGCAGGTTCAAGTCCTGCCCGAGGCGTTGTATTTCTGGTTAAACGTAAAACTCTTAAATCTGAGAATTTATTAATTCTATGTGGAATCAATAACAATAACAAATGCGGATATTCATAATTTAAAAAATGTTTCTATAGAAATACCATTGCACAAATTAGTAGTTGTGGTTGGTCCTAGCGGAAGTGGGAAAACTTCTCTTATTTATGATATTTTATACAAATCTTCTCAAGGAGATAAAGTAGGATGTGATATTTCAAGATTACCTAATGTATTTGCAATTAATCAGAAAGTTGTTGTTCCTAAGGATTTCAAAGTAAGTCTAGGGGAATATAATCTTTGGCGTTTAGATGAGATAATTAAGGGTTTAAAGAAAAATGATTTGTTGATTGTTGATGAACCATGTGTAGGAATGAGTATAGATGGAAGTAGAGATATATTGAACAAACTTAAGAAATTAGTTAAAAATGGAAAATCGGTTATTGTCATTGAACATTCAAAAGAAATCATTAAGGGTGCAGATCATATAATTGAATTTGGCCCCAAATCTGGAAAATATGGGGGGGAGATTATTTTTCAAGGAAGTTTAGATCAATTCAAAAAATCCAAGAGCATCACTGCAGATTATATTTTTTCCAATAAATCTGAAATTGTTCATTATAAAAGAAATCCAAGCAAAAAAGCAAAGGCAATGCAAAAAAAATTTGTCACTTTACAAAAAATAAACAAAAATAATCTAAAAGATTATACTTTTAAATTCCCTTTAGGCTCTTTAGTGTGTGTTTGCGGAAATTCGAGTACAGGGAAATCAACAATTTTGAGTATAGTTTATTCTGCTTTGTTTAAGGGTAAAAATGCGTGGAAAATTAGAGAAAAAAATAGTGCCTATGGGGAGATTGTTGGAAAACAAAATGTTAGAAGGACGTATTTAGTTGAACAAATCCCTGTTAACAATCACCCAACTAGCAGACCTGTTACGTATCTCGATATTTGGGATAGTATCAGGAATATTTATGTTAACCTTCCTAGGTCAAAAAAGATTGGATTGAAAAAGTCAGATTTTATTGTAACTAAAAATATTATTGAAAGTAAAGAAACCTTCTCTTCAAGAGTATTATCAGCAAAATATAAAAATGTGAGTATTGGTGATTTATTAGAACTGACTATTGATGAAGTGGTTAAGATTTTTTCAGAATCAAAATTAGTAAAGAGAAAGCTGGGATTTTTACAAGAGGTAGGATTAGGCTATTTAACTTTAGGACAAAAATCTGATTCTTTAAGTGGGGGAGAAGCACAAAGAGTAAGGCTTGCAAAAGTGCTTTCAAAAAAGTTAGGTGATAGATGTATTTATATCTTAGACACTCCCACAAAAGGTCTTCACTTAAGCGATTTACCTACTTTAGTGCAGGTTTTGCAAAAAATAATCGATAAAAATAACACTGTGTTAGTCGCTGACAATAAAATTGAGATTATTAATAATTCAGATCATACTATTGATATGAACAAAACTTAGTGTGTGTTTTATTGTGGGTTGTGTTGGAAGTTTAATGGTGGCATTTTCTATAAAAGGAAAAATAACATAATAGGCAACAATAAACAACCCATCATGTTATTTCTGCCCACCCCTCTCAACGCAGGCAATATGCCCACAAACGTTGAAACTATTAACACAACCAAACCCAAATAGCCTGAGATTATACAAACTAAGACTACAATGAGGGAGATTATGAATAGACAAACTATTCTATAGTTCACTTTGCTCATAATTTTGGAGAATAATCCAGAAAATACACTTGCTAGGATTACAGCCAATCCACCAACCACTAATGCAACTCCTAATAAGATTGCAAGCATCATCAGATCAAAGCTACCAATAAGTTCCATTATAGTAATGACTGCTCCGTTCCTCGCTTTGTCTAATGCATACACCGTAACAAAGCTCAGCGTCATGTTAACTGTACTTAATCCACCTACCAAGACTAAAAAGCCTTTGCTCCCTAAATTTTTAGTAAACTGTGAAGCAAGCACTGCAGCCTGTGAAGGTCCTAATCCAGGCATGAAACTACATACCCACCCAGAGATTACAGAGGCGGATACCGCTTTTGCACATACAGATTTCCCCACTCCTATGTCCGAGCGTTTTTGTGGAGGGACTTTTGTGTTGTCCTTGATACTTAGGATGAGCATGCTTGTCCCAAACAATCCCGAGAATAAAGGAAAGAGGGGCTCGGCAAGGTTGTTGATATTTAGTACAGCAATTCCTAGCACCCCTGTAATGAAAAATATGATTAAGGCCCATAGCTTTCTCTCCTTATATAGAAGAAAGACTACAGTGGAAAGGATGGCATATCCTATGTAGCTCTTAATTATGGGATAGAGATTAGATACTACTAGAATTACCAATGGGACAAGACATACTGAAATAGTGAGGGCAAATAGTGACCCTAACACAGTAAGCATTACTGCTTCATGTCCCTTCCCTTGCAATAAAAGCCGATGTCCAGGAAGGACTGACAAGGCTGTATCGCCTTCAGGTGCTCCTAAAAAAATAGATGGGATTGTATCTATGAAGGTATGGGTCACGGCCATAGATGTTATTGTTACTGCTAAGGCTTCTGAGGTTGTGAATTTCAATAGTACGGGGCTAAGAGAAAATATGATTACTGAGATAAGGTTGATGTGGATACCTGGAGTTAATCCAGTTATCATACCTAACAATAATCCAATAACTAATGCTATGATGATTTCAATGAACATAAAGAAATTTCTTTCACCTACACTTTATAACATCCTCTGAAAAAACCTTATTCTTTTTTCGAGCTTTCCAGATATTTCTTTTTCATGTCCAATTTCCAGATATATTTCTGCGTGCGGTAGACTGTAAATGCTAATCCTAGTATGGAAAACACAAGGACATAGGGTAACGCTGGAGCCATATATGTCTTCCCAAACACTAAAATTAATGTATTGATTATTATGAATATTAATCTTACTTCGGTAGGCCCTATCCCTAGGTAACTTATTTTGAATTCATTTGTTGCGGCAAAACCTAAGTAAGAATTTACCATGAACGCCCCAAATAATGCTATGATAAAAAACAATAGGTACTTGAATTCATCCGGAAGTATGAAGGAATAAGCTATTAGTATGGAACATAGGAAGATGTAATCTAAGAAATGGTCCATATAGAATCCCCATTTTATTAAACCAGTATTCCTTCGCCGCCCAATTTCTCCGTCTAGTAGGTCTGTGATGTACTGGAAAAAAATCATAAGTGAAATAGCCCAAAGCCAATTGATGCTGTGGTGATTTGCTAAAAAACCGAACCCCACGATAAGTAAGCTCCATAATATGGTAGTATATGTCAAATGATATGTTTCAACACTTTTTGGGACTAGAGGTACAAGCTTATCTTTGAGTTTGTTCTCTGCATTGAACAGTATAGACTTTCCTTTTTTCTTATCTCCAGCAAATGCCATTTTATTAATTTAGAGGGAGGGTGTTTATATTAATTTCTAACTTTGGCTTTATATTTATTCCAAAGAAATCTAAATTCTGTAGATTTCTTCAGTAATTCATTGAAAGACCCAGAGGCTATAATCTTACCTTCTTTGAAAAAATAAATCTTATCGAACATAAGTAGGAGGTGTAATCTATGAATAGAAGAAATGATCGTCTTTCCTCTAAACTCTCTGAAGAAATTCTCATAGATTTTCAGTTCATTCTTAGAATCTACACTGCTTGTTGGTTCATCCAATAAGATAATGTCTTTATCCTTAGAAGCCATCAGACCTCTTGAAAGTGCTAATCTCTGCTTTTCTCCACCGCTGAGGTTAACACCTTTCTCTACTATGGATGAATTTAATTTGTTTGGCAACCTCTTTACTACTTGACTGAAACATGCAAGATCGGTATATTTAGTTATCTCAGAGATAGTATGCCTTACTCCTAGGGTGATATTTTCTTTTATTGTGGTTGAAAATATCTCTGGATCTTGTGGTATAAGAGCAATACTTGAGCTTATTGAATTGAATCCTTTCTTCAATAGTTTTCCATCAACATAGAGGTTTACTTGATTGGGGGTATACAACTCCCGTATGACTTTAAGCAACGTTGTTTTTCCACTGCCACTATCTCCTATTAAAGCGATCCTTTCTCCTCTGTTCATTGTTAATAAAATATTATCCAAATGTAAATCTGCTCCATCCTCGGTATGATATGAAAAATTTAATGATTCAATTTTGAGGTTTTTCCAGTCAGGTGAAAGTTTCCGAGACCTTTTTTTATCCTTGAACTCACTTGAGATTTCTTCTGCGTTCATCACTGCTGCCCTTTGCTGGACTATTTTTCCATATTTCCAGGCAAACCTAAAAAATAGATCAGAGATCCTATCAGTATAAGCATATAATGCAGCCATTGTTCCTACAAGCACAACGCTTCCGCTCTTTAGTGCAGAAAATACATAGGTTGCTAATACTAAGAACGTCATGATGCCTGTACAAAAGGCTACTATCATCCACTTTGTTTCATTGAGTCTTATATTTTTCTTAAACAGTGTGAAAGGACTCATGATTTTCTTGAATATAGAATTTGAGACTAGCTTCTCTATCCTTAGGATGATTACAGTAGTTATGTTACTAATAACATCATATACCTTTGCAGATATGGCATTCTCGGCTTTATTCAGTTTCTTGTACTGTTTTATAAGTTGTTTATCAAATTTGAATATTATGGTTAAGCTGATTATTACCATGAACACGATGATATAACTAGAGTGTAGGTTGAAATATGCTAATGCGATGTAAGACCCTACGAACCGTACTATGCTCTCTACAACATCAAATGTTTCAGAGGCATAGCGTGATAAGGCTTGAGTACCTTTCTCAATTTTGTCGATAGTGTCTCCTGAATGGTGGTCCGTATGCCATTGTGCTGGCAAGTTCATTGTCCCATCTAATAAGAACTTTTTGTACTTTGCTCTGACTATGAATGAATTTGCCCTTTCTATAACTCTTCCAGGCCACCAACATGCCCAGAATATAATTTGGAATGTAATGAAGAACGACAGGTAGAATAGTAGGGGTTTAACACTAGTATTTGTGATGCCTTGAACCTGTATTATGGCTAGCAATAAAGGATAAAGGAAGTCTACTGTCTGTGCAAATAGGAACAACACAAAGTATAGTGCCATCATATGCCTATTTCCTTTTGAATAGTGCCAAACCTTCCTTGTGAGGTAGATTACTGGATTGTCTTTGATTCCCATATTAAAGTCCTTGTGTGTGAAATATAAAAAAGTATTGGGGGACTTAGATTTTCTTTGCCCTTTCAATGAATTTGAATGTATAGCTCTTGTTCTTAGATCTTAGTTTAATGATATAATTTATTCCAAAGGCTATAATTAGGAGGACTACAAAGTATCCTACGCCTAACCCTGTAACTTTGGGCACTGTATCTGCGGTAAGGTATCTTAATATTCCTGCTACAACACCTACACTAGCAAGTAACTGTATAGACTTAATACTCCTGCTTGTGTTCCTTCCTTCCATCTCAATAATAAGTTTTATTGCAGATTTAACATAGTCTTGAGTCATTGCCCAGATTTCTTTTATGTAGCTTAATGTATCAAACAAATCCTCAAACCTGTACTTGAATAGTTCCACCATGGCTTTCTCTATCCCTATATTTTTGGCTAGTGACGCCCTGGTCTTTGCGTAAGGGGTCATTTGATTTATCCTGCTTTTAATTAGATTGACGGTTTTCTGATAGCTTTCGAGCTTTAACCTTTGTTCATGGACCTCTTTAGCCTTAAGCTTACGCTTCTCTTTTATGTCAGATATTTCTTCCCATACGGTTCTGTGTATGTTGAGGTACTTCTCCAACTGGTCCTTGAATTCTCTAAAGAATATTTGCATCCCCATAAGTCTTGGAAGAACGTCTCGCAATTTAGGGTTTGCAATTATGAATATGTAATCTTTTGTTTTGTAGAGAGTCATACTTGGGCTGCTAATCTTGCTGTAAGGCTCACCATACTTTGATGTATCTAATTTGAACTTAGTATGGTTCTGATCGATAATTGAGATCGCAGTAGGATGCTCTATTTCTATGTTGGCCAAGACTTTTGGTGTTGGTGCTCCTAAGGAGAATATGTAGGCTATCGCAGGTTTAAACTTTTTTTCAAGGTAAGATTTCATATCTTTTCTTGCTTCTAATATTTCTGTAGAATTTTTTTCTAAAGTATATAATCCGTCTTCATAGTATTTAATCACAATTCCAGTTTTAGTTACTGCTCTGATATGTTCAAGGTGGCCATACTCTCTTGTCACAGATATGAATTGGAGTTTTTTGTGATACTCTTTAAGTTTTTTTTCAGATAGTGGTAAGTTAGACCTTCTCTCTTTTAAGAACGCATACACTTCACTTAGATGAAGGGTTGTCCTCTGGTACCACCCTCCGACTGTTACTTTTACCTTGCCTCCCTTTTGCATGATTAATTAATGGTGATATTTATATATAAATGTTCACATATGTAACTGTATTTCAAGCTCTTCGACCTCAAAGAACAAACCAACCAGCTGATTTAAGTATCTATATATTTTTTTATTTTCTGAATCTATCAATTTGATAAGTGCTGTCCTCGAATTATCAAATTCTAATAATTTTTCTTTGCTATAATTAAAATGGTTACTCTGTATCTGTTTATACATTTCAATAATTCCGGTTATTACCTTGTCGCTTACTTTAATTTTTTCTTCTCCAGATTTTATTAGTAATTCACATATCCTGTCTGAAAGCATTTCGATTATCTTTATGTATGTATTCATGATTCCTGTCTTTGAGAACTGTCTATACGAGAATTTATTTAGCTGTCTTAGGCAATATTCTATATAACTGTTGATTGCCCAGTCTCTTGTTTTAACACTCATAAGGAAATCCCAGTCTTTTGATCTCATTGCATCTGACGCATCTTCAAGCAAAGATATGTTCATATTGAATAATCTATTTAATATCTTATCCACATCTTCTTGTGCACCATGGGTGATATCCTTAAAACGGACCTTATTTTTTCTTTCTTCATATATAATCATGCCTGGAAAGTATTTTACAATTTTAGACATAAATTCTCTTTGACTTTGATTCTTAGTCGTGAGGGTGATTGAATCATATCCAGCAATATATGCTGCAGCTATATGTGCCCACATTATTTTGCCTTGAAGGTCACTTATGTCTAATGTGATTTCTTTTTCTGCTTTATCTTCCTTGCTTGAGACAATGATGCTGTTATCTGATTCTTTTAAGATCACTGAGGTACCTTTTTTGAGGTTGTTTTTCTTCACCCATTTTGCAGGGAGCGACACTACGGAAGTTGAAGGAGAGAGTTGTATTAGTTTTCTTTTCATATTTTTAATAGGTCTCTTGTTATATTTAAGGTTTTCCTAAAAATATAAACAATTTAACTAATATATATAGTATAAGCTAAAAGTTTAACTATTGGGTTCTAGAATTCAAAAATGTGATATAAAATGAAACCATACATAGGAATAACTGGATTTAAGACGCAAGAAGAAGTACTAAGGCTTTCAGACGTATTTGAGCATGCTGGTTTAGGATCTGGTAGATATACTGCAATGTTCGGGTTTGGCGTGTCCTCCAAAAGATTAGCCAAAATGGAAAAATGTGGAAGTGGCACTCCTGCTGCAGAAGATCTTCCAGGGTTAGCTGGATCTGTCCCTTCATGGGCAATTCCTATGATGCATTACTTTACTAAGGTACCTGATGTAATGAATAGAGAGTTAAGGGATTTGTTCTCTTTGGAAGGCATGTATGAAAAGGGAATATGTAGGGCAGTACAGCTTAACATGTCGTGGCCTAAAGTGGGAGATATTGAGAGGCTTGTAAAGGACTTTCCTGATATGGAGATTGTGTTGCAGCTACCAGAAAGGGCAATGTCTAGACTTTCTACAGAAGAAATATCTAGGAAGGCGGCAAAATATGATTCCTTAGTGAGTTATGTACTAGTCGATCCATCAGGTGGCACAGGAACAGAGTTTGATGTTGAGCAGGGAATTGAACTTATGAATTCACTTTATGAGAAAATGCCTCAAACAATAATAGGCATTGCGGGAGGATTCAGCGCAGAGAATGTAGGAGAGAGGGTAAGAAGAATCAAGGATAGTTTTCCTAAGGATTTCTGTATTGATGCGCAAGGAAAGTTGGCTGAAAACAGGGCTATTGTTTATTCTAAAGCCAAGGCTTACATAGAGAATGCGGCAAGGGGATTACTGTAGTTTTTTTATTTTTTTTATAAAATGGGGCATCTGAAGTTTTTACAAGAAGAATTGTAACTTCTATCTAGTAGTCACAAAACCGAAAAGTTTATAAATAAGTTGTATTTACTTAAAGGTAATAAATTAAGAGGTTAAACTAAGAAAATGGCAAATGATTTTTATAAGACAGTAAAGGACCGTGCTTTTGCTTTAGAAAGGGAAGCAAATGTACCGTATGGGCAGGACTTAGACATAACTCGAGATGAGATGGGAGCAAGCGGTAGGTTTAAATTGATGAGGACTTTCATAAGAGAACAAGGTATTAGATGTCAATCATTGGATGGCCATACTTGTTCTAAAGGGGTACCAGTACCTTGCTTTGCCGTTCAAGGACGAAGGTTTCTTTCAGATAGAGCTATTGATCGATGTGATCAATCTACATACCAAGTAGCTGATGGATCTGAAATGTCAGCAGAGGCGATAAGGACTCTCGACGAAGGCCTAGAGCGAGATTATGAGGTCTTGGCTAAGCTCCGGACGGATGCAAGGCGGAAGCAGAAAGCTGCTGAAGGTTTGCTTGAAAAATTAGGTCTTGCAACTGAGGAATAAGGAGATATTAAGATGAGTCATCCATTAGATCTAGGCGAAAGAAGGCATAATAGAAGAATGAGAGATACTTGTAGAAATTTAAGCTCCAGAAATAAACAGCTCCATGCTGATTGGCCAGATTATAAAAATATGAGGGCCATAGGGAAAGGGGCTGTTAGTGGTAGTGGTTCTTCAGAGATAGAACAAGATGGTTCTTGGACAAAGGATCATAGGTTTGGGTCCATACCTAAAGGTTTTTCAACTGATGATGATGGTTATATTGAATGGTTGACTCTTGAGGGAACTTCTCAAATAGGTCCTGAAGAATATCCTGATGAAGACTATGGGTTAGATGAAGGAACAGAAATTGTTTATGAAAGGTATGAGGGAGCAAAATTCTTTGCACCAGATGTAGAGGGTTGGTATGTTGATGATTCAGGAAACTATTGCAGTTGGGGAGACTTGGATGAAAAGCTTGAATGGGATGAATGTCATAAAACAGCAAGGCGAGATGCAGCCGAGAGGGCAAAAGAATCATGGTTGAATAATGTATCTATACCTGAAACACCTCCCACTAAAGAAAAAAGTTGGGAAGAAGAGTATCAAAATTTTTTGGGCCCGGATAAGGAGGAGCCAATTGAGCGACCGACATTAAGGCCTTACAAAGGAAAGCACCCGCAGAACCAAGCTGATAGAAATGCCTTAAAGGCAAGGAAGCGTTGGATTCAGCATGGGGCTCGTTGGTATGGTGGTTCAAAGAAGGAGATGGATGGTCCACTCAAATCAAGTTATATTAATTCAACTATGAAATCTAGAGGAGATTTTGGTTTTTTAGCGGATGACCCTAATGATTGTCTTTCCCCTCAAGAGTGGATTTATGAAGGTGAATTAAAGGCTCTTGATGAAAAAAATATAGACTATTTCGAGAATATATGATTTTTTAGTTCACTTTATTCATATAACTAAATCATATAAAGAGGGTGATTTTTTTCTTAAGTTTTAAATATGATAAGAATTTTTTAATTGAAAGATGAAAAATAAAGTAGTGGGTGGACTAGTAATAGGGTTAGCTTTATTAATAGGATTTATTATTTTTATGTTCAATAGGGCACTAACTAACATTGTAAGTACAACATGTTCACATGGTTCTTCTTGCCCTATGTGGGGAACCATCAAATTCCAAACTAGTGTTGGTATTGGCATAATGGTTTTTGTAATTTTGGTGGGGATCTACATTATGTTTTTTACAAAAGAAAAGGCAGATGTAATAAGATCTAAAAATCAATATTCCAAAGAGGATTATGTTAGTATTCTCAATAAGCTTTCAGGAGATGAGAAATTAGTGTTGGAAACTATAATTCAGTCAGAGGGTACAATCTTCCAGTCAGACCTCGTAGAGAAAACTGATTTGACTAAAGTTAAGGTGACAAGAATTTTGGATAAATTAGAAGGTAAACATTTTATTGAGAGAAGAAGACGTGGCATGACGAATATAGTGATTCTTAAAAAACATACTTGAAACTAGTTTCATACAATTCTTAATAAGGTGTTTCATTTTTTAGTTCTTCATGGAATCATGGAGGCTGATTATTTATGGAAAAGATTAACTTGAAAGTCAAAGGTATGCACTGTCCGAGTTGTAGTATACTCATCAAAGATGAGTTAGAGAATCTTAAGGGGGTTGAGTCTGTGAAAGTTTCATATGAGAAAGGGAAAGTATCAGTAGTTTTCGATAAATTAAAAATTTCGCAGAAGCAGATAAAAGGTAGTATTTTAAAAGAAGGATATAGGGTGAACCAATATGCCTAATATTATTACAAGACCATTCTTTGCAAAAGGTACGACTTGTTCTAGTTGTGTTAGGATAATCCGGGAACAGGCGCTTAAGGTAAGAGGGGTTAAAGACATTAATTTTGATTTGGTCACAGAAAAAGGTAGAGTCTCTTTTGATAGAAATAGGACAACCATAGAAAGAATTTTAAAGAAAATAGAAGAGAAAGGGTACGAATGTTCTACTTCAAGAGCTGATAATTTTTATAACTATAAAAAGATATTTGGGTGGGTTTTTGGACTTCTCGGAATTATTGTTGCAGGTTATTTTATATTCCATTTTGTTGATTCAATTAACATACCTCAAATAAGTCAGAACATGGGATATGGACTATTACTGCTTGTAGGATTACTAACAGGATTTCATTGTGTTAGTATGTGTGGGGGGTTTGTTGTATCTTATACAGCTAAGGATGCTAAAGATGGAAAATTATCTCACAAATCCCATATCATGTATGGTTTAGGCAAGATTATCTCTTATACTGTTATTGGGGCGCTGTTTGGGTTGATCGGTTCAATAATTGCTTTGACTCCATTAATGAGGGGAGTTGCTGGTGTGCTGGCAGGATTGTTTCTTATTGTCTTTGGTTTGAAAATGCTTCATATCTTTCCATTCTTGAGAAACTTCCAGTTGAGATTACCATCTTCTTTATCCAAACTCTTGGGAAAGGAATATAAGAAAAATTCTAATCCTTTAATTATAGGTTTACTTAACGGTTTGATGATCGCGTGCGGCCCTTTACAAGCAATTTATATTATGGCGGCAGGTACAGGTAGTTTAGTGGAAGGCGCAAAGTTGTTATTTGTTTTTGCTATAGGAACTTTGCCTGTTATGTTGGGATTTGGATATTTGGCTAGTTTTATTTCAAACAAGGCTACTCATAAAATCCTCAAGGCCTCAGGGATAGTTATTATTATTTTAGGTTTGTTGATGTTCAATAATGGCTTAGTTTTAGCAGGTACAGGTTATGATTTCAAATCAATAATAAGTTACATATCTGATAGTGACTCTAAGGAATTAGGTTCATCTAATCTTCCAATAATTAAGAAAGGAATTCAACAGATAAAGATGGAAGTCAATAGATACGGTTGGACACCAAACAAATTTGTACTAAAAAAAGGTGTACCTGTAGAATGGATTATAGAGGGTAAAGAAATTAATGGTTGCAATAATGCAATACAGGTTCCTAATTTAGGCTTACAATTCAATATTAAGAAAGGTACCCAAGTAATTAAGTTTACGCCAAAAAAAGAAGGGATAATTAGGTGGAGTTGTTGGATGGGAATGATTCCAGGAACTTTTATCGTTAAGGGCGATTTGGATTTGAATGATAAAAGAGCAATAGAAAATGAATTGAATAGGATACCAGCTCAACAAAGATCTTCTTGTGGTGCATCTGGTGGGAGATGTGGTTGCGGTGGGAGATAAAAAAATGAAAATGGTTTTTTATATTTTATTTTTAATTTCGATTTTATCTTTGGCTGGATGTTCTTCTGACCTAGGTAAGTATGATACATTTGCAAAATGTTTGACTGAAAAAGGGCTTAAGATGTATGGGACGGAATGGTGTTCACATTGTAAGAATCAAAAGGTAAAGTTTGGAAATTCATTCAAGTACATAAAATTCATAGACTGTGATAAACAGAAGTCCGAGTGTACAGCTGCAGGAATCCAAAGTTACCCTACATGGAGTATAAGAGAAAGGAAACTAACCGGAGAACAACAGTTGTATACTTTAGGTGTTCTATCTGGATGCAAATTAATAAAAGATAATAGGGATACTATCTAATATGAAAGAAGTGGAACTAATGATAAATGGAATGCATTGTGCCAGCTGTGCATCAATTATTAATAGGTCTTTAAAGAAAAAGAGGGGAATCATTAGATCAAATGTTAATTTTTCTACTTCTAAGGCGAGTGTAGAATTTGATGAAAAGAGATTGACAGAATCTGATTTAATAAAGGTTATTAAACAAAAAGGTTATGGCGCAACCTTGAGTCAAGGGGAAGATTTTAAGCATCACGAAAGGCTTAAGAAAAAGGAATTGAGAGTACTAAAGGAGCGTTTTTTTATTAGTTTGGTTTTTGCAGTACCTGTCTTTTTCATAGGAATGATTTTCATGTGGTTAGGTATTGAAATTCCTTACCAGGATTACATCTTGTGGCTTCTTGCAACACCTATTCAGTTTTTTGTGGGATGGCCTTTTTACAAGGGGATGTGGAATGCACTGAAAAATAAGAGTGCAAACATGGATTCTTTGGTAGCTTTAGGAACATCTGCAGCTTACTTTTTCAGTGTTTATGCGGTATTGTTCAATACCAAACTTGGACAGTATTTCGAGACATCGGCAATTTTGATTACCTTAGTAATTATGGGGAGATTGTTGGAGGCAGTAGCCAAAAGAAAAACATCCGATGCTATAAAAAAATTGGTGGGACTCTCACCTAAGATTGCTACTGTTATAAGGAAAGGTAAAGAAATAAAAATAGAGATAGATGAAGTTGTAGAAGGAGATATTGTAATTGTTAAGCCTGGTGAAAAAATTCCTGTTGATGGAAGAATAATTGAGGGTGGGTCTTCGATAGATGAGAGTATGGTAACTGGTGAAAGTATACCTATAGCTAAAAATAAAGGCGATGATGTTATTGGTGCGACAATCAACAAGCATGGCAGTTTTAAGTTTAAGGCAACAAAAGTAGGTGAAAACACGACATTATCGCAGATAATAAAGCTAATCGAGGAAGCTCAAGGGAAAAAAGCTCCTATTCAAAGATTTGCTGATATTGTTTCATCTTATTTTGTGCCTATAGTTATTGCCATAGCTGTTTTGACATTTTTGGTTTGGTTTTTTGTGCTTAATCAGACCTTATCTTTTGCTCTGATAGTGTCAGTAGCTGTGTTAGTGATAGCTTGTCCTTGTGCCTTAGGTCTTGCAACACCCACAGCAATCATGGTTGGTACGGGTAAGGGGGCAAGAAAGGGGATTTTAATCAAAGGGGGAGATGCCTTAGAAATTGCACATAAGCTTAAGTTTGTTATCTTTGATAAGACAGGAACTATAACTAAAGGAACGCCTGAAGTAACTGACATAGTCTCTCTAACAAAGAAATCAGAGAAGGATCTCTTGAAACTGGCGGCAAGTATGGAAAAACCTTCAGAACATCCATTAGCAGAAGCAATAGTTAAGAGAGCCAAACAATTAAGGTTGCCATTAGCAAAAGTGACATCTTTTGAGGCAATTCCAGGTCATGGCATAACCGCTAAAGTGAGTAAAACTAAATATTATTGCGGAAATACTAAGCTCATGTCGAAGAACAATATAGAGATGCGTTTGGTAGGCAAGAAAGTTTTAAATCTAGAAAAAGAAGGAAAAACTGTGATGGTTCTTGCTGATAATAAGAAAGTTTTGGGAGTATTGGCAATAGCAGATACAATCAAAGCGACATCTTCATTGGCTGTTAAGAAACTCCAATTAATGGGACTTAAGGTTTTTATGATTACGGGTGATAACAAGCAGACAGCAAAAGCCATCGCAAAGCAAGCAGGGATAAGGAATATTTTTGTTGAAGTCCTTCCTAAAGATAAAGCTGATTATGTAAAGAAACTCCAAAGGAAAGGTTTAGTGGCAATGATTGGTGATGGAATAAATGATGCTCCTGCTCTAGCGCAAGCTAACATTGGCATAGCGATGGGTTCTGGGACAGATGTTGCGATGGAAACTGGAAATGTTGTTCTTATGAGAAACGATTTGTTGGATGTGCCAAAATCAATTAGTCTCAGTAGGCAAACAATGGTTAAAATAAAGCAAAACCTCTTCTGGGCATTATTCTATAATGTCCTTGGCATTCCTATAGCTGCAGGCATCTTGTATCCTTTTACAGGCTGGCTATTATCTCCTATTATAGCTGGAGCAGCGATGGCTTTCAGTAGCGTGAGTGTAGTATCTAACTCTTTATTGTTGAAATATAAGAAATTATAACTCACTTCTTGACAAGGTAAGGGGTGTACAAAGTTTCACCATCCAACGCCACGCAACGAATATTTCCTCTTTTGAATCCGGCTTCCTGCAAAAGGTAATCTACTTTCTCAAAAGGAAGAAGATAAGAATTAAAGACCTGTTCATCTACAAAGTCTCCAATAGTGATTCTTGAGACAATCCTTCTTACATTATTCCTTGGGAAGTATTTAACTTCATGGGTGACTCTTGCCTCTTTACCCTCAAATTTTCCCGCACCGATACATTTATCAAAAACGTGTTCAGTTCTGAATCCTCGTCTTGTTTTAGGAACATTTACAGGCTCTTCCAATTGTCCCCTCATATCAAAGTAAAACACCCCTCCTTCCCTCAGCTGTCCATGTATGACCCTCATTGCTTCAATAATTTCTCTATCGGCCCTTTCAGCATTTATTTCATAATCTAAACTTTCAGTATCATTCCCCCATGAGTTAATAGACACCAAAGAATTGCCCCTCATCATAACGAAATCATAGTTTCCTTCAAAACGTTTGTCTAAATCCTTCCACTTAATAACTTTAGGATCTAGTGCCATCTCTAACCCACACATTTCAACTTGCCTTCGGGCTATTTCTACCATGTTTTTATCACCATCAGAACAGTCTACTTCATATTTTCTTAAACCGCCCATTGCAGGAAAGTCAACATCCATACTGGTTTTTCTTTTAGCAAGCTCGATGGCAAACTCTCCTGTACCGCATGCACAGTCGAGTATCTTGATAACTCCATCAAACTTCCTTTCAAGGCTATCCACAACTCTCTCAACATCCCAGACTAAATTGACAGTTTGGCGCCAATGCTCCACATAGTTATCTCCTAACATATTTTCCAGGGGTTAATTAATCCTTTATAAGAATTTGTGTTCTAAAAAAGAAAACAGAATTTTACTTAAATATAGAACGTGAAATGCCTTATAATCATTTAATGAGTTTTATAATTTTAACATTTAATTGCATTTTCCCCTTATACTCTTCCACCTTTCCTAAAATTTCAATTTTGTTACCCTCTCCCACGTTTATATTCCTGAAAGCTGTAGCTTTAATGATGCCGGTATTGCCTTTGATATCAAAGAAAGTAACCTTTTCCTTCTGAACAATATTGATAGCCTTCCCAATTACTTTAATCTCCTTTCCCAAAAAATTTGCATTGACATCCTTTATGTTCACAGGTT
This sequence comes from Candidatus Woesearchaeota archaeon, assembly GCA_964621125.1. Classification (GTDB taxonomy): domain Archaea; phylum Nanobdellota; class Nanobdellia; order SCGC-AAA011-G17; family GW2011-AR17; genus CAZUKZ01. The sequence goes on along the minus strand of CAZUKZ010000003.1, from coordinate 14,206 downwards.
CAGCTTCAACCATATCTGATAGGATTAATAAGAAAATAATCCCAATCAAAGAGCAACTTAAGGCCACCTTGAACAGTGTCTTTTCTTCCATAAAACTATCATTTTGAAGTGCAGTTTAAATGTCCTTCCTAAATAATCTAATACTTTTTTCGGAGATTGCGGAAATCTAATTTGTTTATAAAATCTACTATACCTTAATTCCTTCATAATCAAAACAGTATCGAAATCTTTTTAATACAGAGTCCATTCCATTGTTTTTAATTAAAAGAGGATATCATGGGGACAACTAATCCAGAAGCATTGCGTAACAGAATTTCTGAGCTCAATCAGGAATTCCTCACGCTGGCCACTAATACACTCAGGACGGAGTCTGACTTAGAAAGGGAAAATAAGCTTCTAAAGGCAACTGTTTCTAGCATGCAAGTGGAGATGGACAAGTTTAAGAAACCTCCCCTTATCATGTGTGAGGTAAAAAATATTCAAGGAGATAGGGCTTTAGTCAAGGTCCCGAATGGACATGTATTTTATGTACACGTATCATCTCATCTTAAAGAGTCTTTATCTGCGGGAGATCATGTTCTTGCAGAACAGAAATCTTTAACACTAATTAAGAAGATTGATGCTTCAAAGGATTTTGCTGCTGAGAACTTTGTCATAATGCAGAAGCCTTCACATTCGTGGAAAGATGTTGGTGGTTTGGATATGCAGAAAATTGAGATAAAGGAAGTAATAGAATATCCTTTATTGAAACCTCATATTTTTGAAAAGATAGGCATAACTCCACCTAAAGGAATTCTGTTGCACGGCCCACCGGGCTGTGGTAAGACTTTACTCGCCAAAGCTGTTGCTAATTCAACAAACGCAACGTTTATTGAAATTGTAGCATCAGAGCTAGTGCAAAAATTCATAGGGGAAGGCGCTAAATTAGTAAAACAGATATTTGAACTAGCGAAGAAGAAAGCTCCTTCCATAATCTTCATCGACGAGATAGATGCTTTAGCATCAGAAAGGATGGATATAGGAACTTCTGGGGAGAGAGAAGTGCAGAGGACTTTCATGCAATTGTTGGCAGAAATTGACGGTTTCAAGAATCTAGGTGGTGTTAAGGTCATAGCTGCAACCAATAGGCTGAACATTTTAGACAAAGCTATAGTCCGTCCAGGAAGGCTGGATAGGCTCATAGAAATAGGTTATCCTTGTAAGGATAGCCGAAAAAATATCTTTAAGATCTATACTCAAAATATGAACACATCAAAGCTTAATGCTAATCGGTTAGCAGAATTAACTGATGATTACTCTGGGGCCGAGATTAAGGCTGCCTGTACAGAAGCTGGTTACTTTGCATTAAGAGATAATAGGACTCTTGTTTCTGAGAAGGATTTGATTAAAGGAATCTACAAGGTCAAGTCTAAGGACTACGAAGATTTCAGTTTTATGAATATGTTTGGTTAAAGCGCTGTAGCATTTCCTACAACAGAACTTTATATTGTTCTTTTCCTCTTGTTTAATTAGATGGAAGAAAGAGATAAGTTAAAGGAAATACAGCAAGCTTTGCAGCTGAGACATCCTACATGGCCACAAGATAAGGCAAAGTGGATAGCTCGGAAGGCTTTAGGGCTAATGTGAGGCTTAATTGCTGGTAAGTAAGAGTTTTTCTACATAAATCTATTTAAATCCATAAAAATTTCCGGTTTCTACGGAAAAAAGATGGAAATAGACATATCTAAACTTACGCCTGCAATGAGGCAGTACGTTTCTATTAAGCAGAAACACCCAGATTGCTTAGTCCTATTTAGGATGGGTGATTTCTATGAGACTTTCTATGACGATGCAGTTACAGCAGCAAGAGACCTAGAGATAACATTAACATCAAGAGGTTCTGGAGAGAAGAAAGCTCCTTTAGCAGGCATACCTTTCCACGCCTTAGAGACATACCTGGCTAAGTTAGTGAACAAAGGCCATAAGGTTGTTATAGTTGAGCAAGTGGAGGACCCAAAGTTGGCAAAAGGTCTTGTAAAGAGGGATGTGGTAAGGATTGTCACTCCTGGTACAATTATAGAATCATCAATTCTTAACGCAAAGACAAATAACTACATCTCTTCATTGTATGTAAAAGGCGATAAGTATTCCTTAGCATTATGCGATATGTCTACAGGGGAATTTGTGGTGGAGGAAAATAAGGATCTATCTACATTGAACAATATACTTACGAAATTTAATCCAAAAGAGTGCATAGTCCCGCTAACCCTTGGGGTGAATAAGGATATCGCTGATTCGTTGAAAAAGATAGGTACGTTCGTAACAGATTTTGATGATAGGCATTTCCAGTATGATAATTCATTAAGAAGATTAACTCGACAGCTTAACGTTACGATGCTTGATGGGTTCGGAATTTTTGCGGGTTCTACAGCAATAAACGCGGCAGGAGCTTTGCTCACATACTTGCGTGAGACTCAGATGGCTGATTTAAATCACATAAATAAGATTTCTTTAATCAAGGATAATTCATTCATGACTTTGGACTCAGGTACATTGCGAAATTTGGAAATTCTCAATAACATAAGAGACAATTCTTCAAGAGGAACTTTGCTTTCAGTTATCGACAAGACAATAACGCCTATGGGATCCAGGCTAATAAGGAAATGGTTAGTACAACCATTGCTTGACCTAGACAAGATTAATTCCCGGCTAGACGCTGTTCAGACATTAAAGGCAAACATAATCTTAAGAGGTGAACTCCTCAACATACTGAAAGATGTCAACGATATGGAACGTCTTATTTCTAGAGTGAATTACGGGAGCGCCAACGCAAGAGACCTTATAGCTCTGAAACAGTCATTGAAAAGCTTGCCTTTCATAAGCCAGAGGCTTGCAACAATAGACAATAAACTTTTATCAAAACTTGTCGCCTTTGAAGACTTTTCTATTTTAGTAAACCTGTTAGATTCATCGATTAAAGAAGATCCTCCTATCACATTGAGGGATGGAAATTTTATCAAGCATGATTTCAACGAGGAGTTAAAAAAACTTTATAACATAAAAACAAATGGGAAAAAATTTATCCAAGGTATAGAGGAAAGGGAAAAGGAAAAAACCGGAATAAAATATTTGAAGATAAGTTTCAACAAAGTATTCGGATACTTCATAGAGGTGTCTAAATCTAACCTCCATCTTGTCCCTGAAAATTATACCCGAAAACAGACTAGAGTAAATTCAGAAAGGTTTATAACCGAAGAGTTGAAGGAGCAGGAAGCACTAATCCTTGGAGCTCAGGATAAGATTGTTGCATTAGAGTATGAGATATTCCAGAGTATAATCAATAAAGTTTCATACAGTACTAAACCTGTCCAGGATGCAGCAAGTAAAATCGCTACACTAGACGTCCTGTTATCATTTGCAAAAGTTTCTGCAGAAAATGGTTATATTAAGCCAGTAATGGGTAAGGGTGGAGGTATTTCCTTAAAAGAATCAAGGCATCCTGTAGTGGAGCAGCTAGAAAATGAGTTCATCCCTAATGATATTCTGTTGAAAGATAGTGAGATAATGATGATAACTGGCCCCAATATGGCTGGAAAGAGTACAGTGTTAAGACAAGTAGCTTTGAATGTTTTGATGGCGCAAGCAGGATGTTTTTGTGCTGCAACTGAAGCGAAAATAAAGCCTGTAGATAGGATATTCACTAGAGTCGGAGCATACGATGACTTGACAATGGGTCAGTCTACGTTCATGGTGGAGATGATTGAGGCCGCAAATATACTTAATAACGCATCAGAGAACAGTTTAATAATCTTAGATGAAATTGGGCGAGGTACTTCGACGTTCGATGGAGTTTCCTTGGCCTGGAGTATTGTGGAATTCATATATAATAGAATAAAGGCAAAGACAATGTTTGCAACCCATTATCATGTATTGAACAAGCTAGAACTACAATTTGAAAGGATAAGGAATTTTAACATTGCTGTTAATGAAAAAGATGATGAAATAGTATTTTTACACAAGCTCATGGAAGGTGGGACTGATAAAAGTTACGGTGTGCATGTTGCAAAGATTGCAGGCTTACCTTTGGATGTTTTAGAAAGAGCTCGAGAAATACAATGTAAGCTAGAAGAGAAAGATGAGATGATGAAGAGGATAGATGCAAAGAAACTAGTAGAACAAAAGACTTTGTGGGAGGTATAAATGACACTAATAAATGTACTGGATGAGAGGCTGATAAATAAGATCGCTGCTGGGGAAGTTATAGAACGTCCTGCTTCGGTTGTGAAAGAGTTGGTTGAGAATTCCTTGGATGCCAGCTCTACAAAGATAGATGTTACGATAGAGGATTACGGAAAGAGGTTGATAAGAGTCTCAGATGATGGTTCAGGGATGTCGGCAGAGGATGCCAAGCTTTCAATTTTAAGGCATGCGACGAGTAAGATAAAGGAAGATAATGACCTTTTCAGGATAAACACATTGGGTTTTAGGGGGGAGGCGTTGGCTTCTATCGCCGCCGTATCTCATATGTTTCTTACGACAAAAAATGATTCTTCACTTGAAGGTATAGAACTGGAGGTGGAGGGGGGAAATATAATAAGTTGTAATCCTAAAGGTACACCTAAAGGTACTGTTGTTGAAGTGAGAGACTTATTTTTCAACACTCCTGCAAGACTGAAGTTCATGAGGTCAGAAAGCAATGAGCTGAAGAATATTACCGACATTGTTACGAAGTACGCGTTGATAAATCCTCATGTATCGATAAAACTCGTACATAATGGCCACACTCTTGTAAACAGTCCTTCTTCAGAAGATATGCTGAATAACATAGCGTCTGTCTATGGGGTAGAGATTGCAAAGCAGCTGCTTGAAGTGGAATATGAGAATGATTTCTTTTCTGCCAACGGTTTTATATCAAAGCCTTCATTGTTGAAATCGGATAAAGGTATGCAGGCTATCTATGTCAATGGGCGGTACGTTAAGGATGAGCATATATCACAAGCCCTGTATGACGCTTATCATACTTTACTTTTTGTGAATAGGCATCCAGTGGTTGTACTGAACATAAGGCTTGACCCTCACGTAATAGACGTCAATGTTCATCCAACTAAAGACCGTATAAAGTTTGAAGAAAATGCCAAGGTTTATGATATGGTCTTTGATGCAGTAAGGCAGACTCTACAGAAGAACAGTTTGATAACAGATTATTCAGAACTCGAGAAGGACACACAGTTCGGTTTGAATGACCTTGAAGTGCAGTCAACCCCCAAAAAGAAAGAAAAGAACTATTTCATTTCTGATAAGGGCAACAGTACATTGCTTAACGTTGCTTCTAATGTTGGTCAGGAAGAAACTATAAGACTAGAGAATGCATGGGCTAACAAAATGCCTGAGGAGAGAGTGCAAAAAACTAAGCTTCCTGAGATGAAAGTTTTATGTCAAGTTATGAAAACATTTTTCATAGCTGAAGTGGAGGACGGGTTATTACTGATAGACCAACATGTTGTTCAGGAAAGGGTAATGTACGAACATTTCATGAATGAATATATGAACCAGAATATCAAGATGCAAACTTTGCTGTATCCTTTAATGATTGAAGTCCCTCCTCAAGATACCATTTTTCTTTTGAACAGTTTAAATGAGGTAAAAGGTTTGTTCAAGAAGTTTGGTAAGTATAATTACAGATATTATTCCATTGATTACTGGTTGAAGGAGTTAGGCCTTGACTTGAGTTTTAAGGGGTTGGTTAGGCTAATCTTAAATAAACCCTATTTTTTCGAAGATGGAAAGGAGATTTTAGGAAATTTGAAAGATAAAGTAATCCTTATCATATCCTCATCAACAACAAATGATTTCATTGAGATAGAACTAGGAAATAATAAAAAATACTTCGATTACGTATTTTCTTCAATAGACAGTTTCAACATCCCTGGTAAGACAAAAGGATTTTATCTTAAAGTTGCCAAGAGATTGAAGGTCAAACCTTCTGAAGTTCTCCATATAGGGGATAACTGGGAGATGGATGTGATTAATGCCAAAAAAGCAGGGCTAGATGCATTCTATTTTGACAAAAGTAAGCTAAGAAAGGATGTTATAAGAAAATTAAGGCAAAAATTGAAGAAAGATTTATAAACTTCTTACCTAAATTCTCAATAAAATGTTACTGGTAAAGGTTCCCACATCACAAGGAGCATTGGACAAGAAGGGTAGTGAGAAAGCCCCAGAATTAATAGTTGAGTCAATCAAGGAATTTTACTTGAACGAATCAGGTAATAAACACTTCTGTAATGTTGAGGATGTTGAGATAGTAGAAGGTAATATAGAAGAGACTAACAAGAACATTGAAAAGAAAGCAGAGAAAGATGCTGTATTCATAGGTGGAGATCATTCTATTACTTACTCCTTGTTTAAAGGTTTTGCAAAAAGGAATAAGAATCCTGGATTAATCATATTCGATGCACACCCAGACTGTGAGAATGATTTCTCTCCCCCAACACACGAGGATTTTGTTAAGGTGCTGATGAAAGAAGGGGTGTTGAATTCAAAAAATGTAATAATTGTTGGAGTGAGGAATTGGCACGTTAACGAATTTAAATTTTTGAAAGAAAATAATATAAGATATATTACTGCTAAGCAACTTTTCAATAACTTAACAAATGTTTGTGATGGTGTGATGGAATGGGCTAGGGAGTTTGACAGCCTATACTTATCTTTAGACATAGATGCTGTTGACCCAGCCTTCGCTCCGGGCACAGGATATACAGAGCCAGGTGGTTTGTCAAGTAGAGAAATGATTTATTTTGTCCAGAGACTAAAACTCTTAAAGAACCTTAAAAGCATGGACTTAGTTGAGGTCAACCCTGCAAAGGACGTAAACAACATGACTGTAAAACTGGCTGCAAAACTTGTTGTGGAGTTGTTGTAGGATGAGGTTGTTCATAGGTGTAGACTTACCTAAAGAGATAAAAGACTATTTATACAATCTGCAGGGAAAGATTCATTCTAACTTGGCTAAGATCAAATTTGTTGAGAAGAAGAATCTCCATTTGTCATTGAAGTTTATAGGTGATGTTGAGGATTCTAAGGTTGAAGAGATAAAGGAAAGGCTGAAAAAAGTAAAGTTCTCTAAGCTGAAAGTTAGATTGGGGGATTTGGGGGTGTTTCCTGACTACGATTTCATCCGTGTAATCTGGGTGGGTTTGAAGCCAGAGAAAGAAGTTATCAAGTTACAAGAAACAGTTGATGCAGAACTAATTGATTTATTTCCTTCTGAGCAGAAGTTTAAGTCTCACTTAACTTTGGGTCGAGTAAAGTTAGTCAAAAAGAAGCCTGAGTTCAAAAATATGTTAGAGGATGTAAAGATAGAGCCACTGGAGTTTGAAATTAATTCTTTTCAGTTGGTCAAGAGTGAGTTGGCACGGGAAGGTCCTCATTACAAAGTTTTGGAAGAGTATTCAACGAACATACTTAATCCATAACTTCTTAAAATGTGGCAGTGAGAGCGTAGAAAACACAAATCCTGCAGTAGGTACTATTGAATTGATGAAAGGTTTAGGAAGTCCAGCAAAAAAGAAGAATAGTACGATTACAAAATAGGTTAATATTGCAATGATTATTTTCCTTGTTATACTTGTTTCCCAAGCTTTATCTGTTTCAACACGTTTGTTTCTTTTTTTAATTGTCAATATTTCCTTCTCTAGTTTGGATGGCATATTATACTCAAGTGTTTAATATTTAAAATATTTCCGTTTCTAGAATCCTTCAAACGTAATGGTGGTATGGGTCGCGGGATTGTATTTTCTTTTTTCTTTTTTAAGATTGATTAGTTCAAGAAGATCTTTTTCCTCATTTGTGGAAAGTGAAGTTTCCATTATAAGAGTCAAGGCACAATCACTACACCTAACAGAAATTTGAGTCATCGGGCCTTCTTTCCCTATTCCTTGGATATACAATTTTGCAGAATTATAACTTGTTCTGACATCTTCATGGCCTGTCCCCCATTTAAGTGGCTTATCAAGTTCAAACCAGTACTCGTGAAAAGTTTTCATTTTACTTCTATTTAACCGGAAAATCAATATGTTTTTTTAAAGATTATGCTTTTAAAATCAGAATTCTTCGTTAGGATAGACTTCATGTACAATCCCTCTTATTTCACCAGCTTTCTTATCCCCTAATTTTTCCACTTCTTTCAGATGTTCTTCTTTAGCGTTTATCACTTCTTTAACAGTTCTAAACTTTTGAAGCAATGACTTAGCCAAAGAAGGCCCAACCCCGGGCAATGATTCAACAATAAATTCTTGCTGTTCCTTTGTTGTTAGGGGTTTCTTATCTAACCTCACCCCAATATCCTTTTTCCCATTATTCAATGCCCTCTTTCCAATGGTCATCAATAACTCAGCAGTATCTTGGATATTTTTTGTATAGAGTATAGGTATGCCATAGGATATTGCTATTGTTGAAAGCATTCCCCTAATAGCATTTGGATGTATCTTTCTCACAGCATATAAGTCTTCAACACCTTCTATTATCACTAAAGGCTTATCAAAATTCCTTTTCAGGTCTTTGACTTGTTGTAACAGTCTTTTATCAATGATAGAACTTACAAAATCTTTGACTTCTTTTCTTTCTACTCCAATCTCCCCAGATCCAAGGATAAAATCTCCTACTAATAGGTTCTTGCAACTGATATCAACTCCTTTGTCAGCTAACTCCCTTACAATTCCAGAAGCCTGTTCCCTGCTGTCAGCATAAATCCTTATCTTTTCTTCCTTAGAAAAATCCTGTAATGTGGGTTGTTTGGTTCTAGTTAACTTCAGTTTGTCTTTAAGGTCAGCAATTGTTCTATACATTCGTTTTTCCTTATGGTGTGCAGTCCACCTATACGCTTCATCAATAGTGTTTTTGGTGACTAAGACCTTAACCTCCCCCTTGTCATGCCTGGCCGTTCTCCCTCTTCTCTGTATGCTCCTGATGGCAGAAGGGATTGGTTCATAGAATATAACGCAATCTACAGATGGTATGTCCAAACCTAATTCTCCTACAGACGTCATTATAAGTGCAGTGTACATTCCATCCCTAAATTCTTCTAATACTTCTATCTGTTCTTTCTGGCTCATTCCGGTATTGCCTTTCTTTAGCTGCCCTACAAATATTTTAGCATTAACATCTTGCTTTTGAAGTTCTTCAACAATCTTGGAAGCTGAGTCTCTGAACTGTGTAAATACAATGAACTTTGAATCAGGCTTATCTTTTATTTTGTCTTTTATTATATCTCCTAGTCTTTCTAACTTGGGGTGTTCAATATTTTCTTCAAACAATGTTTTGGCTTTCACAAAAGCTGATTTGAAATTTAGGTCGATGGCTAGATTCTTTGTGGCTTTGGTCTTACCTTTTTCAGCCTCTGTAAATACCTTATTGAAATACTTCATTAGAGCTGCCAAGCTTTGACTTTCAAGTAATCCTGAGGCGTGGTGTACCTTGATCGCTTCAGCCAATACAGACAGAGCCGTCCAAATTGTATAATCCTTTTCTCCTCCCAGAACTCTTTTCTGAAGATCTTTCTGTATTCCAAGAAGTTCTCCTTTTGAAATGTTAGTATTAGAATTCACATAGCCAAATTCTTTTAATCTCGCAAGTTTCGATTTCAAGCAGTCTGATAGGAAATTTTTGATTTCTAAGAATCCTTTAGGAAGATTTATCTGCACATATTCTATGTCCATTTCTTGGATGTACGGTTTAACATCAGGATCATCATGTGTCCTTACTTCAACTTCCTCTATATGGAGGTTCTTACACACTTCCATTATCTCACTTAGTTTAGATCCTGGTGATGCTGTAAGGCCTATTATTCTGGGGTACCTTGCCAGCTTGTTGTATTGTTTGCTTACAAAACAATAGTCATAGTTCCCCACTGCCATATGTGCCTCATCTACTACTAAGCAGCTGACATCACTAAGGTCTAATCTCCGATTAACAATATCATTAGCACAAGTTTGAGGAGTAGATACAATCACTGTTGCTTCTTTAGACTTCTTTTCCCTTTCCTCCGGACTTATGGTTCCTGTAAAGAGAACAATTTTATCATCTTCTATAGTTGTGTTTTCTTTGAATTCCGTACAGATTTGGGAAGCTAAGGGTTTTGTGGGTGTGAGAAATATAATTTTAGATTCAGGATGGGTCTTGAGTCTTTCAACCGCTGTGAGTATTGCTAGTTTAGTCTTTCCCATTCCTGTGGGGATGACAATTAATGTATTTTTCATTTTTGCTGTATGGAATATTGTCTCTTGGTACAGCCTCGGCGTGAAATCCTTGATATCATACATTATTATCCCTCTTCACCATATGGTTTACATGTTTTCTATATAAATGCTACGCGTGTTTGTCGTGTCCAGTGAATTTTTAAGTGCCATTTCACAACGCTTATAAATAATATGAAGCATGATTTAAAATATGGTCTTAGTTAAGGTATTGGGTCTTATAGACATATTGGCAGCAGCCACTTTATTTGCTTTAGCCATTAATTGGCAATATGTTAGACCTCTTGCTTATGTGTTGGTCGGATACATTATAATCAAAGCTATAACATTTCATAAAAGTTGGGCAAGTATTTTAGATTTTGTGGTAGCTTTATCTTTTGGAGCAATGCTTTATGGATACAGCATGTGGTGGTGGCTTAATTCTTTATTAATGGTCTGGCTGTTACAGAAGGGAGTAAAAAGTCTTTTCTAATCATCCTTGTTTACGTATTCTTTATTTGTTCCGTCATACTCTCCATCCAACCCATCAAACCCGCCTACGGCTGCTTCATCTTGATACTTAAGATAATCTTCATTTTCACTTATCTCTTTCCCATGATCTACAAGAGTCTCAAGTTGATCTTCAGGAATTGTTGCCTCCCCTTCCACAACTTCTCCAATCATACCCATGGCTTTATTGAAAGTTGTTCCCGCAACCATACCTTTTACTAAATTATTCCCATTAGGTTTTGCACCAGCTTTAGATGGGGACATGACATCCATGAACTCTGCAGGCATCATCATCTTCGCTGATTTCATATTCTCTAAGGCTTTAATATAGAGATAAGAAGTTGTCCTATCGTCAAACGTCTGGGTACCTTCACCTAAAGCATTTACCAATACCTTCCTTGCTTCTGCATTGAACTTTTTGGCAGCAAGATTTTTTTCAGCTACTTTTACTCCACTGATAGCATCCATGACTTCTTCCGGAGGTTGTATCTTCTCGATCTCAAACATGTTCAAGGTAATTCCCCAAATATCTAAAGATTTGTTTAATTGTTGCTGTAATAATTTAGATACATCCTCGACATTGACAAATAATTGAGTAAAACTAAAATCGCCAGTTATATCCCTAACTCTACTTTCAATTAAGTTAACTAATGAAGACCTATAATCTTGTACATTTAAGACGGCTTTTTTTGCATTATTAATGAAAGAGTAAACGACTGCATTCAACCTAACCCTTAATCCTTCCTTGGTTATGACTGTGATAGGAATAAAATCCTGCCATTCTCTCATGTCAACGACTGCACCCATTCTTTCAAACCATGGTAACACAATTGTCCATCCTGAAGGAGAAGTTCGATGATATCTTCCAAACCTATAAACTAATGCAGCTTCAAAAGGCTCAAGTTTTTTTACACATTTTTTGTAGAAAAGATAGGCTAAGCCGACTATAGCTATAACAAATAGCACAGGTCCCAATAAGTTGATATAGTACAGGAATACGACTATAGCTGTAAGTACCCCCAATATTACAAGCCACCAATTCATATTTACAAGGTATTAAATGAAGATTTAAAAATGTTAGTATTTATGTAAGCTTCTATTTATAAAGCTTAAGGCGATTCTGTACTTTCCCTAGATTGCCCTTTGACAAGAACTATCTGCCCTATAAAATTGTGTGGCACGCTAGCATAAGCACAACCATCTATTTCCACAACTCGGACTTTCCTTTCAAACTTTTCCGGCCTAGACTTAGCCATGATATTATCTTCATCAGAAAGGTAAAAGTTGCCTTTTTCTTCTGGCATAAATTCTCTTATCTCTTGTTCTGTCAATTGACCGTCATAAGGCTCGATAGTAGAAGCTTGAACAGAGTCTGATTCAGATGCCCCATTCCCATAGAAAATCCCCTGACAATGTGTACATTTATAAAAAAACGTTGATTCTATTGGGTCTCCATATTGCATCCCTTTATGAGTTTGAGTTTGTGCAATAACCTCCAACCTACCTTCCCCATCATCACATTGTATAAAGTTTATATCTTGTGGCATGTTCAATTACTTCCAATAATTAAAGTTTTTGACTATACCTACTTAAATCTTACTCATAAAATGAGTTTCTATTTATAAACTCTGAAGTAAGCAAATAAAACTAAGGCAACAATAGAGAACAATAAAGCCAATGCTATGGCAGGTAACGTGCTTAGCACAAAAGACAGGAATATCATCAGATAGACGAACAATGCAGCAAATACATACAGCTGTTTAGAACCAACCAGAACTTTGAATCCATCAAGCCCAGGAATAGGTAACATATCAAACCCAACCATCACCGCTGCAATTAGCATCAACTGGTCTAACCACCCAGATCCATTCAGGATTTTTACGATTATCAATAATATTACTGTGGCCATCGGCCCAGCCAACGCAATCTTCGCATCTTCAAAGTCAGATACGCCTATGAACTTTTTACCTAGCCTGGTAGTTTTCTTGATTATTATATTGTAAGAGCTCATTGCTGCGAAAGGGATTTGTCCTAGACTTGCTAACATAAATCCTATAGCCAAAAAAATTCCTATAGGAAAGGATTCAAAATAAATCTTCTTTCCTAAGATGTTAATCTCTCTAGGAAAGCTGGGTCTTGGCCTCCAACTAAACCTCTTAATACCCCATAGCTTGAATTCACAGAGAAACCCATATCTTTTTGCAACAATGTCATGCCCAAAGTCGTGTACTAGGACAGCAATTCCTGCCATGACAAACACTTTAAGAAAATTAAGTAACCAATGGCTCCATTCAAAGGTCTTTTGTCCATCATCAAACGCAAAGACAAATGTCAATACTATGATAACAATCAGGAGGTCCCTTTTTTCTTTGCCTGTGTAGTTGAATACGATTTTTTCTCCTCCTTTTTTATCAAGCTAATGATGTCTTTTTCATGACCTGCTCCCACCACTGCCAATACATCTTCTTCTTTAAAATCAGTCATGAGCCTATATAAATTTTTTGCCATGAAGACATTCCTTTCAAAGATCAAGGCTTTATAAAAAGAGGGATACCTTTTCTTCAACTGCTTTACCATCTTCTTGATAACTTTCTCTTCAGGAACCTTAGTCAGATCAAAAGGTTCTATATCAGTTTTCCTTAAAACTAGTCCTTTGAATAAATCTACAACAAAGTGCCACTTCTCTTTCCACGTAATATACTTTAAAAGATGTTTGATAGTAATAGAGATTTCTTGGTCGACCAAAGCAATCCTGGCTCCAACTTCTTTAGCAACTTTTGCCGCCACTTTCATTTCTGTTCCAGGCTTCACTCCAACAATCTTCCCAAGCTTCTCTTCAATCCACGCTCCAACCAAGGTAAAAATAAAACCTTTAATTCCTAGATCTTTAATATTGGATAGTTTAAGTTTCTGTTTCTTGCCCATCAACGCAAAAAACCGACCTCTATCCAACTCCAAAGCAACTACTTTTGGCCTCTGTTCTTGGATAGCTTTCTTTACTTCTTTAACGCTCTCAATGGCGATGTGGGACGTCCCTATCAATGTAAGGTTTTTAAATATCATCATTCTGTAAGAGAAAAGTATTTAAAGAGTATAAAAGATTTACCTTTATATCAAAAACGCAAAGGGGGCTTAATTATGTTAAAGATAAAACCGGTGACAGATGTTTATGAGATGCAGGTCTTTACAGATAGTGGAGATTATTTTGGAGATATAGAAGAGGCTGTGATAACTGGGAATAAGATTTCTGGTTGGAGGATTAGGGCTACTCGGAACTCATTCTTAACAAGGGTTCTTGGCGGAGCTAAAGGCGTCATTGTCCCACATCACTTAGTAAAGGCAATTGGTGACATATTGATAATATCAAAGTCAGCTGTTCCTTCTTATGAAGACGAAGAAGGCATGGAAGACAGATTTTTTTATTCTTCACAAAACATAAAGTTTAAATAATATGAAAAAAGATCTCATAGTAAAAAATCTAAACA
>CAZUKZ010000002.1:0-56848 GCA_964621125.1 Candidatus Woesearchaeota archaeon | reverse complement strand
TATAAGTGGTAATATGGTGAAGGTAATGACTGGCATGGCTGTCTTTGATGTAGAGAATAACCGGTGTATTCAAGACTCTGAGATAACTGATGTTAAAATGAAGGATATGTCTGAAGAAGAGATACAAGCATATGTAGATACTGGTGAGCCTATGGATAAGGCAGGAGCTTTTGCAATCCAGGGCAAGGGTGCTATTTTTGTAGAAAAAATAAACGGTTGTTATTTCAATGTCGTTGGTCTTCCTGTATACAAACTTAACACATTACTCAAAAAACTCAACGTATCAACATTATAAGATCTTACTTACTTAAGTTTCCGATATAGACCTTCTTGACATCTTTTAACTTTTTAATCCTTCTGATAAGATCTTGTATGTGATTAATACCCTTGCTTTCGATTTTGAAACTACACTCAACATTTTCATTCTGTATAGATTTTGCTCCAGCATGATTAATTTTAGTCTGTACATTGACAAGTGTATTAAGTATTTCAGCAAATAATCCTACTCTATTCACAGCTTCAACTTTAAGGTCTATTACAGAACTTATATGGTCTATCCAATGTGCTTTTGTTTTCTTTCTTCTAATACCATCTTTTAATCGTGTCACATTGAAGCAGCTGGTCTTATGTATTATTGCTTTGTTTGTCTTTGTGGAATACGCGACAATTGGATCGCCAGGCAATGGCTTGCAGCATTGGGAGATTTTTAGTTCGGGATCCTTCATGTTCTCTACATTTATGATCCATTCCTCAAGTTCTTTTTTCTCTTCTTTGATCTTTCGTACTGTCCTTACAGGTATATCTTGGGTAGCCCTAATGAATTGTTTGATCTTGCTTTTTGCTTTTGATGTTACAACAAGTTTTAACCAGTCTCTTGAAGGCTTTCTATTCTTTGATGTGACTACATCAATAACATCTCCATTTTTGACAAGTGTCCTCAATGGTACAAATTTCCCATTTATTTTTGCCCCTGTGCTTTGTTCTCCTAGATTAGTATGGATAGCATAAGCAAAATCTATGACACACGCACCTTTCGGAAGTTCTATGACTTGACCTTTAGGTGTGAAAGCGAATATCTCATCCTCAAAGAAATCTATATGCAGCATTTCCAAGAATTCTTTTGAATCCTTTGAGTCTCTCTGCCAGTCTAAAATCTGCCTTAGCCAGCTAAGTTTAGTATCAAACTTTCGATCTCCATAAACTCCTTTGTATTGCCAGTGCGCAGCTATTCCCTCTTCTGCAGTCTTATGCATTTCTTCTGTCCTGATCTGAACCTCGATAGGTTGTCCAGTTGGTCCGATAACCACAGTGTGAAGGGATTGGTACATGTTTGATTTAGGCATTGCTATGTAGTCATCAAATTCTTTTGGTATAGGTTTCCACGAGTTATGGATAATTCCCAATACAGTATAGCATTCCTTCACTTTTTTAGTTATAACTCTTAATGCTGCCAAGTCAAAGATCTCTTCAAATGAGCAGTTTTTCTTAAGCATTTTTTTGTGGACACTATAGATATGCTTAGGTCTACCTGTGACTTGTACATTGACCTTGTTCTGTTTTAGGATTTTTTCAAGAAGAGCCTTTATCTTAGCGATTTCCTTTTCTCTTTGTGCTCTACTTTTTTGGATTTTTGTTTCAAGCTCCTTGTATACCTCCTCTTCGAGGTATTTGAATGCAATATCCTCTAATTCCCATTTAAGGTTGGCCATACCTAATTTATAGGCAATGGGCGCATATATGTCCATAACTTCTCTTGCTATTCTTTTCCGTTTATCTTTCCTGAGATGCCCTAATGTCCTCATGTTATGCAATTTGTCAGCCAATTTTATGAAGATGACTCTCATATCGTTTGTTGTTGCGAGTATTATCTTTCTTAGGCTTTCAGCATGGTACGCTTCTGTGCTTTTCTTCTTAAGTTCAGTTATTTTTGTCACACCATCAACAATTGCAGCTATTTCTGCCCCAAATTCTTTTTTAAGATCGTCAAGTGTTATTGCTGTATCTTCTACACTGTCGTGCAGTAGTGCAGCAGCTATAGTGGTTGAGTCAAGATTACGTGATGCTAAAATGTATGCTACATGTAATGGATGCTGGATATATTCCTCCCCAGAGACCCTTTTTTGGGTTTTGTGCATCTTTTCTGCATAAGAATACGCTTTACTTACAAGTTCAAAATCAGATCCAGGGGTGTTTTTCTGTATTAATTTAAGAACAGTCTTTATATTCATGGGCAGTATATAATAAAATGCAAACAGTTTTATAATATTTGCTGTTTTTCATGCTTAAAATGAGATATTCAAGACAGATAACATTCGATAAGGTTGGCAAGGAAGGCCAGTTGAAGCTTACAAATTCACACGTTATAGTGGTGGGATGTGGTGCATTGGGTAGTGTTGCAGCAGAGCTTCTTGTAAGGGCTGGTGTAGGAAAGGTCACACTGGTTGACCGTGATTTAGTGGAAATGAGCAACCTCCAGCGTCAGTCATTGTTCTCAGAAGGGGATGTTGGCAAGGCTAAGGCTTTGGCTGCAAAAGATGTTTTAGGGAAGATAAATTCTCAGATTAAAATAAATGTTATGGTTATCGACTTAGATTTTGAGAATGTTAACATTTTGGATGCTGATTTGGTTCTTGATTGTACAGATAACTTACAGACTAGGTTCTTAATCAATGAATATTGTAGAAAGAATAAAATCCCTGTAGTATTCTGTTCTGTCATAGGTGCCAAAGGGATGGTCCTGCCTGTGATGCCTGATGATAATTTCTGTTTCAGATGCGTATTCCAGGAGGCTCAAGGTTTGGAAACATGTGAAACTGTCGGAATTCTGAACACTACCCCTCATGCTTTGGTTGCTTTCCAGGTGACTTACGCTTTGAAGATTATCTTAAAAGTAAAATTCAACCCTACTTTAATTCATTTTGATTTATGGGATTTGAAATTATCTAAGTTGAAAGTAAAGAGAAACTCTGCATGTCCTGTATGTTCGGGTAGGTTTGAGTATCTAGAAGGAAAGTCGGACTCTGTAGTTAGGTTGTGTGGTTCTGGGCAGTATCAAATCAAGGGCAATTTTGATTTTGAGAAAGTAAAACAACGTCTTAGAGGAGTTGGAGAGATAGAGGATTATGATGAATTCTTCAAGTTCAAGGAACTTATCATTTTCAATGGAAGAGTTCTTATCAAGGCAATAACAGAATCAGAAGCGAGAAGTCTTTATTCTAAATTCATTGGGGATTAGCCGGTCTTTGAGGCATTAATCTAAGTGCCATGCTCACTAGGAAGACTAAACCTACAACAATCATTATGATATTTCCTAAATATGATTCTTTGCCTAAACTTGACCAGAGCTCATTGAATAGAAATAGCATTCCTCCAACCAACGGAATCTGTGCTAGTAAAGGAAATCTTCTGATGAATATAATAACGCCAGTTTGGGCTAGAACAAGTACTCCCCCTATTATCCATGAAGGCATCCCACCAGCCCACGAATACCATAGATACCATGCTAAATCATCAAGGACCTCATATGCTGACCCAGTTTGTATAAACAGTGAGCTCCCACCAAAGATCAACAACGCTAAACCTATGTAGGTCGCTATCAACACAATCCACCTTACCCTGCCCCACCCTCCCATAAGTTTGCTTATAAGAAAGTATGGTACTATGAAGAATACTAAGGCAGTTATTATAGAACCTAAGCTTAAGACCCACTCTTGTGGCATGAACCTCGTTGCTATCCATGCAACGATAATAGAGACAGTGACTGCTGATGCCTTGCCTCCTCCCCCGCCCGCACTGAAGGCTGTTGCTGCTCCAGAATACACAGCAATTAACACCAAGACAAACAATGCCACTTTCACCAAAGCTTCTTCGCCTGTGCTCACTGTTCCAAAAAGCATTGAGACTATGTTCATCCCTTGGTCAGCTGGACTAGTAGCTAAGGCTGAAGGTATTGCAGATAATGCTGTTAGTGCAGTAAGGATTCTTTTCATTTTTAGCCTCTTTTAATCAATATTCAATAAGGGGAAGCTTTTTAAATAGTTTTTGTTTCTTGCGCCTTATAATGTTTAAAATAGCAAGATGCAAGGGCAAAGGTGCGTTCAGTGCAAAGCTAAACAAACCCAGGAGATTGGATTTTTCTAAATTAAAATCTAAGTTTGATGTAATAGTTGACACTCCCCATGTTATGGTTTTGAAGGTAGATGGGATTGAGGTAATAGTCCATAGGCACAGTGACCTGTTGTTCAAAAATTGTAAGGATGAAAAGAAGATGGATGAAATTGCTAAGGAGATATTTGAGAATGCGTAAAGGCTTATTGTTATTGTCAGCAGGAATAGATTCTCCGGTTGCAGGATATTTAATGGTTAAGAAAGATGTAGAGATTGTTTGTTTGCACTTTGATAACCAGCCATTGGTTAATGATTTGTCATTAGGGAAAGTTCAAGCACTTGTTTTAAGGCTTTCTGAATTGGTGGGTAAAAAGGTGAAACTTCTTGTATCAAAGCATGGGCCTTCACAGGTTGAGATTATTAGAAAGTCTAATAGGAGATTCCAATGTGTTTTATGTCGACGTTCAATGTTTAAGGTTGCAGAAAGAGTTGCCTTGAAGGAAGGATGTGATTTTTTAGTTACAGGTGAAAACTTGTCACAGGTGGCTTCACAGACGTTAAAGAATTTGACAGTTTCTGACCAGGCTGTTAAAATGACTATCTTAAGGCCTTTGTTGGGTTATGATAAGCAGGAGATTATCAATATAGCTAAGGAGATAGGGACTTTTGACACTTCTATTAGTGCAGGCATGTGCTGTTCTGCTGTACCACCAAACCCTGCAACAAGGTCAAGGCTGAAGGTAATTGAGGATGAGGAGGATAAGGTTGGGATGGATGATATTGTTAAAATTGAGGCTGGTTCGGTGGAGGAGGCATGATGGTTTGGCCTTTCAGTAGAAAGACCAAAAGCCTTTTAGGTTACTACATATTATCAAAAATAAAATGAAAATCTACATAGAATCAGAGAATAAGTCTAGGATAGTCAAGCCTGGAAAGGTAAAAGATATTTTAAGTAGTTTAAACATAAATTCTGAGACAGTAATTGTAGTAAGGAATGATGAAGTTGTAACAGAAGATGAAAAACTAAAAGAGAAAGATACGATAAAAATTCTATCAGTTATCTCTGGTGGTTAGTCATCTTCACCATTGGTATCAGTAGGATCATATAGTTCAACTCTTTCCCCATCCTTGTACACAGAAACTTTGTTTGTGCTCTTACTCAAGGCCACAGTGAACATCACTTCGTCATATGTTGTACAACTGATGGCGGCAAGGTGTCTCGTCCCATTAACACTGGATGAGAAAGAGGAATCTTCTACTTTGATGTAGGCTCCTGTTCCTAGGACCTGCCCAGTACGATCCACAATTACTGCTCCATCAATGTCATCAGTTATGCACATCTCCAAGGTACCTGGAAAATCATCGTTCTCTACAGTCATATATGTACCCTTAAGGCTATTTCCCCCTTCAAATTCTGTAGCGATTGGACAACTGGGATAGAAATCTCCAAAAACCACAAGAATGCCGTCATTGGGTTCCATGTTATTGTCCTTCCTTTTATCAGCTATGCTCTTCACAGCGCCTATGACTATGGCTTCAAGTTTTTTCAGCCGTGGACTTAATTGGTATTGTTCCTTATAATTGATTTTATCTTTCTTTTCATCTTCACCCATTTTCAATCCTTGATTAAACAAAAACCTTAATAAGCTTTATTGTGATTCAGATTTAATATGCCATGCAAAATCTGTAAATTGAAGCCAGTACTAACCTTGAACTCGGGTGTCAAGCTATGTAAGTCCTGTTTTATTCGTTATTTTGAGAAGAAAGTAAGGAAAACTATAAGGGACTTTAAGTTGTTGGATAAGAAGGATAAGGTCGCTGTGGGCGTCTCTGGGGGGAAGGATTCATTGACAGTTTTGAATATTTTGAACAATATAGCTAAAAAGCATAGGTATTTGGAACTTGTTGCAATACTCATAGATGAAGGTATTAAGGGATACAGGGAATTCTCTACAAAAGATGCTAAAAGGGTCTGTGAAGATCTTGGTGTTGAATTAAAGATTTATTCTTTCAAGGAAGAGTTTGGTTACACCTTGGATCAGATGGTCAAGAAGCTTAAACTGAAACCTTGTACAGTTTGCGGTGTCTTCAGAAGGTATCTTTTGAACAAGAAAGCCAAAGAATTAAAAGTAAAGAAGCTAGTAACAGGCCATAACTTGAATGATGAGGCGCAAGCAATAATAATGAATCAGTTCAAGAGTAACATGGAGACTTCTGCAAGGTTAGGCCCTATCACAGGTGTAATAAAATCTCAGCATTTCGTAAGGAGAATAAAGCCATTGTACCAGATGTCAGAGAAGGAAGTCATGGTTTACGCTTTTCTTAAAGGTTTTGTGGGCAAGTTTGTCGAATGTCCTTACGCATCCTTAGCTTATAGGTCTGAAATAAGAGACATGCTTAATAATTTTGAACAGAAGCATCCGGGCACACAATATTCTATAATCTCTTCTTTTTTGGATGTATTGCCTTTATTAAAGAAGGCCTTTAAGGGTAAAGGGAAACTAAGGGTCTGTAAGGTATGTGGAGAACCTTGTGCTCAGGATAAGTGTAAGGCCTGCCAGTTTATCGAGAAGCTTAAGCGTTCATAAGTTTTATAAATTGATGCTTTAAACCAAGGGCTAGATGGCTACAACTAAAAAAAAGGTATTGTGTACAGATGGGATTAAGTTGTATTATGAGTTTTATGATAATAGTAAGCCGGTATTGGTATTGCTCCATGGGTTTGCAATGGGCTTGGATTCATGGAAGCATCAGATTGATCATTTCAAAAAAGATTATTCCATCTTGGCTTTTGACATGCGTGGCCACGGGAAGTCTGATGCTCCGAAAGACAAGAAATACTATGGTTTGGAACGATTTTTGGATGATATAAATACAATAACAGGTGACGTGGGTGTTAAAAAATTTTATTTAATGGGTTTCAGTCTTGGCGGTTCGATAGCCTTGATGTATGCACAGAGATATCCTAATAAGGTCGAAAAGCTTGTAGGTATAAACCCTATATTCGGCCAGGATTATATAGGGGCTTCTTTTTTCACTAATCTATCTCTTGCTTTAAAGACTCCTAGGGCTATGATAGGTTGGATGTTTGATGATACTCCTATATGGGATTACTCATCTCCTCTTGACACATATGGCAAGGCGTTTCTTGCAACAAAAAAGCATGTTGTGGAGAATGCGTTAGGCCTCTTGAGATCTTATAAACCTGGCTCTTTTGATTTAAACGGAACAGAGCATATAGTGGTGCGTTCAAGGACTGATGATATTATAACATCTGATCCTCCGAAAGGTTTAAATGTAAAGTTCATGGAAGAGGGGGACCATTACGTAATTGCACACAAGCCTAGAGAGGTAAATGGGATGGTTGGAGAATTCTTATCTTTGTAAAGGTTCTATCGTTCCATTCATCATACCTGCCATTACGACTCTGGTATAAGTGTTTGCCGCTGACTTAATTTTCTCCGCTATCTCTGGGACGGAGTTTGTCTGAGGTAATTCCTTGTCCAGCATCTTATAGACCTCAAGATAATGTGCGATGTTATCATTCCATAACAGTGTAGCAACGTATATCAAGGCGCCTTTTATTCTGGGATCATTGTTAGGAAAACGTTTCCTGAGTTCCTTATAGTTTTTTGCCACATCTTCTAGGTCTTTTGCTACATCTTCTCTTAACTTACCATCTAAAGTCCCATTAGACCTGTCTTCAAAATCCATAGTTAATTCAAATGAATAAAAGTTTTAATATATTTATATCCTAGAGAATTATAATTAAAACTCTAATCTCTCCTGCCGATACTTCCCGATAAACTCTGCAAAACTCAACCCCCTTTTTTGGGCAAAATCTAAGCTTACTCTAAAACTTTTTCCTTTACTTGAAGGGATATCATCAGCATGCACAAAATACCATCCAATATTGTCAAATCTCACACCAACCCACGGCTCTGCCCCAAAAGCTGCTGAAAATTCCAACAATTGTTGTATCTCTTCAACAGGAAAATACTTATTCTTGGCTTTGATTGCCTTGCATTCTACAGCTATCACTCTGGATGCATTACTTGCAAGGATGTCTGGGGATGGTCTTGTAGTAGAACCAGAACCGGCAATCCTTACAGCACCCCACCCATTGTTCCACAGCTGATGAAACAACTCCCTTTCTGCCTTTGATCCTTTAGCCTTCTGCATATGTCAAAAAAGAAGTAAAATGTCCTTATAAATGCTACGCGTGTCTGTCATGTCGTGTAAACAAACTTTTATAAATATACTTTACAAGTGTATATTAACAATGTGTGGCATAGCAGGGGTTTTTGGAAGAGGAGAAGCTTTCAGCTTAACGATTAAAGCACTACAGACTTTAAAATACAGGGGGAAAGATGGTTTTGGAATAGCCGACAAGAAAGAAGCTGTCCATTCTAAGTCATTAAAAAGTTTAAGGCAACTAGAGGGCAATAATATTATAGGCCATAATTTTCATTCAATTGTAGGCCACGTGATGCAGCCATTAGAAGGGAAAGGTAAACTTGTCACGAACTGTGAAATATATAACTGGGAATCGTTGAACAAGAAATATGGTTTCAAGGCAAAAAACGATGCTGAACTTCTTCTTATGATTATAGAGGAAAAAGGCATTGATAATCTTAAGGAAACATTAGATGAATTAGATGGTGTCTTTGCTTTAGCCTACTGGTTTGGTGACACCTTGTACTTAGCAAGGGACCTTATAGGATTGAAGCCAATATGGTACTCTTTAGCAGATAGTTTCGCTTTTGCTTCAGAAAAGAAAGCTTTGATAAAGATAGACTACCCTGACGCTTTAGAGCTTAACCCTAGAAAAATTCTCAAATACAGGATATCTCACAACCAGGTTGAGTTTTCTAATCGGGAATTCTTCAAGACAAAGCCAGAGGTTAAAGGTAATCCTGAAGCAACTACAGAAAAGCTGATAAGGGAAGCTATAAGGAAAAGGCTTCCAGAAAAGAAGTTTGGCATAATGTTCTCTGGAGGTATAGATTCAACTTTGTTAGCGCAAATATGTAAACAATTA
This sequence comes from Candidatus Woesearchaeota archaeon, assembly GCA_964621125.1. Classification (GTDB taxonomy): domain Archaea; phylum Nanobdellota; class Nanobdellia; order SCGC-AAA011-G17; family GW2011-AR17; genus CAZUKZ01. The sequence goes on along the minus strand of CAZUKZ010000002.1, from coordinate 47,700 downwards.
GGAAGGGATTTCACTTGTTACATAGCTGCTCTAAAAGACAAAGCTAAGCAAGAGCCTGAGGATTTGAAATACTCTAAGATAGTCGCTAAAAAGCTTGGTTTTAATCTGAAAATAGTGGAGATAGACCTTGATGATGTCGAAGATTACCTCAAGAAGATAATTCCTTTGATAGAGAACACTAGTGTTGTAAGGGTAGGCGTTGCTTTGACACTGTACGCTGCATGTGAAGCCGCAAGCAAGGACGGTAATAAAGTGATTTTCTCAGGGATAGGGCCTGAGGAGATATTTGCAGGTTACCACCGCCACAAAAAATCTCCTGATATAAACCAGGAATGCCTTTTTGGGTTATTGAAGCTTTACGACCGGGATATGTATCGGGATGATGTCGTTGCCATGAGAAATAACTTAGAACTTAGGGCACCTTTCTTGGATAAGAAGTTGGTAGAATATGCTTTAAGAATTCCGGCAAAGCATAAGTTGAACAAGGATCAGGATAAGCTTATTTTAAGGAAAATAGCTATGAAACTTGGCATCCCTAAGGACATTGCAAACAGGAAGAAGAGGGCCGCACAATACGGGAGCAATTTCGATAAGGCTTTAAGTAAGTTAGCTAGAAGGAGAGGCCATTATTTCAGGCCAGACTACCTTAAAACTTTCTATCCCACAAAGAACCTTAAGTTGGGTGTCCTGTTCAGTTCGGGCAAGGACAGTGCTTACGCGACATATTTGTTGGATAAACAGAACTATGAGATCTCTTGTCTAATTACTTTAAAGAGCAAGAACCCTGACTCATTTATGTTTCACACACCTACAGTTGATCTGGTGAAATACCAGGCAGAAGCGATGGGTGTGCCTTTGATAGAAGTATACACTGAAGGTAATAAGGAAGAAGAGCTGGAAGATTTAAAGAAGGCCATTAAACAAGCTAAGAAGAAGTATAAGATTGCTGGTGTTGCTACAGGAGCCATAGAATCAAATTATCAGAGGGAAAGGGTGGAGAAGGCTTGCGATGATCTGGGCCTGAAGACTTTTGCGCCGTTATGGCACATGGAGCCTGAGACATACATGAGAAACATGTTGAACGACGGTTTTAAGATTATTGTTACTAAGATTGCTGCAGATGGTCTGGATAAGGGGTGGTTAGGTAAAGAGTTGACACATGAGGATGTTGATAGGCTGATAAAGATGAATAAGAAAAATAAAATTCATATAGCTTTTGAGGGTGGGGAGGCAGAGACGTTGATGTTGGATGGACCTTTGTTTCATGATAAAAAGCTTAAGATACAGGAATCTAATATTGTCATGGAATCTAAAATCTGTGGAGAACTTCTAATCCAGAGTGTTAAGCTGGTTAAGAAGTGATAGCTTCAACCTAAACTGCAGCCTTAAAAACCTATTTATAAAAGATTACTTTTCTTATTTAACGTGATGCTAAAATGAAAACTAATTTAACCAAAATTTTTATTGCTCTGGCACTTTTATCTATTTTTATTGTGGGATGTCAGCAGATAACACCAACACTAGACATGCCTGGGAAGGGTGTCATTGTCCACCCATCCCTCGATGCGGACGGGGACATAGAGACTAAGCAATTCAAGTCAGAGAAGGAATTATTGAAATTCATAAAGGAATATGAGATTCCCTCCTGGCCGGTTGTATGGACTAATACTGGGGCCAAGGGGATGGGAGCCCTATTGGAAGGCACATCTAACGGAATGAAGACGGTTTCAATTAAAGCAAGAGACTTTTCAGAGACTAACATTCAAGTGAAAGGTGTAGATGAAGCAGACATAATCAAAACTGATGGGAATTATATCTATACAGTTTCAGGTAAGGTATTGTTCATAGTGAAAGCCTATCCTGGCAAGGAAGCAGAAATTGTCTCTAAGATAAAGCTTAATGCTACTCCATCTTCCATATTCATAAAGGGAGATAAGCTTGCAGTATTCGGCAACTATTACGATAAGACATACTTCAATAATTTGGATTTTGCTCCTTCAAAAGGCATGACTTTCTTCAATATCTATGACATAAAGGACCGGAAATCGCCTAAGCTGACAAAAGAATACAAGTTTGAGGGAAAGTACTTTAGGGCAAGAATGGCAGATGGCAAAATCTATATCCTCACAAATTCTGCTTTAGAACAGAGGGAAGTTTACCCTACACCGTTAATCATAGATGGCGTAAAGAAAAGAGCAGTACCATTGAAAAATGTATACTATTACAATGTGCCTTACATAAACCCTTACTTCATCAATATCCATTCCATAGATTTAAAATCAGATATTAGGGTTGACTCAAAGTCAATTGCAGTTGAATCTGGATTGAACCTATATGTGTCTAATGACAACATATACCTTACTTACACAGAATATGTCAATGAGAATGACATTAAGATGAAGGTCCTGAGGCAGTTACTAGAATCTAACTTGACATTGTCAGATAAGAAGCTTATCTTAAAAATAAAGACGACAGAAAATGAGATATTGACAAAGAAGGAGAAGGAAACGAAGATCCATGAGGTCTACTACACTAGGTTATCTAAACTCTCTTATGAAGCTCAAGAAGATTTTGCAGAAAAATTATTTGATAAGGTGGAAGAGGAATTGAAGAAGATAAAGGTCTTTGAGTACACAATTATCAATAAGATCAAAATTAAGGACGGTACAATCACACCTATGGCTAATGGTAAGGTTCCTGGACATACAATTAACCAGTTCTCATTGGATGAAAGCAATGGTGTGTTGAGGATTGCCACAACTTTAAGTTCAAGATGGTCAAGCTATGACAAATCTAACATAAAGTCTTCAAACAATGTCTATACATTGGACTCTAAGCTTAAAATCTTGGATGGGTTGGAAGGACTAGCAGAGGATGAAAGGATATACTCAACAAGGTTCATTGACGGAAGGCTTTACATGGTAACGTTCAAGCAGGTAGATCCTTTTTTTGTTATAGACTTGAGCAATCCTAAAGATATCAAGGAGCTAGGTAAGTTAAAAATTCCGGGATTCTCAAGATACTTACATCCTTACGATAAGGACGTAATCATAGGGATTGGTAATGAAGCTTCAACTTCAGGTAGGGTTGAAGGTTTGAAAATCTCTTTGTTTGATGTGTCTGATGTAACAAAACCTAAAGAGATAGCTAAGTACGTTACAGAATCAAAGTATGCTAGCAGTAATGCTTTGTATGAACATAAGGCATTCCTATTCTCAAAAGATAAGAACCTTTTGGTCATTCCAGCGTACAATAGGGTTTACAATGATCCAAGCCAGAATTATAATGGGGCGTTCGTCTTTGAGATAAAAAAGGATAGTGTAAAGTTGCGAGGTTTAGTAGACCATTCCTCATCTAACTCAAACTATGGCTATCCTACAGTGGAAAGGAGTTTGTACATTGAGGGGTTATTGTACACCAAATCTCCAGGGCTATTGAGAATAAATAAGATCTCTGACTTGAGCAAAGTAAAGAACATAGAATTAAAATATCAGAACTTAGACATTATTGTCTACTGATTTTTTCTTTTTTTCTTTGTATAAACAAACATGAATTACTTACAGCTAACCTAACTTACCGCCCACAACCCTTTTATAATATCTTAGACTTACTAATACATATGGTTAGGCTTGTATGTTATAATATCGAATACTGTGAAGGGTTAGTTGGCAAATGGTACGATTACTTCAAATTATGGAAAATATTCTTCCCTCCAAAGAATGTTGATAACAACATAATCTGCAGTTTAAATAAACTTAAACCAGACATTTTAGCATTAATTGAAGTGGACACTGGTTCTTTCAGGTCAAAAAAGGATGAGGTTTTATACTTCAAGGACAACCTTAATATGAGAAGTTTTGTAGAAAAAATCAAATACCCTCTAAAAGGTTGGATCCGGCTCTTTCACTACATCCCTGTCCTTAACAAACAGGCTAATGCAATCATATCTCAATACAACATAAAAAATGTCAAGTACCATGTTCTAAATAAGGGGACCAAGAGAGAAGTTATAGAGGCAGTGATACATTGCCCTAATAAACTATCCTTATTATTGGCCCATTTAGCTTTAACTAAAAAAGCAAGGAAAAAACAGATAGAGGAACTCATAGGCATAGTCAACGGAATCAAAGGTCCAGTAATACTTATGGGAGACTTCAACACTTTTCATGGGAAGGAAGAGATAGATACATTACTAAAACAGACCCATTTGACAGATAAGAGTTCATTGAGCAACAAGAAGCTCACCCATCCCACTTGGAACCCTAAGAAAAGGCTGGACTACATCCTGACGTCTGAGGATATAGATGTTAAAAAATACAAGGTACTCAAGTTCCCTTTCTCTGATCATCTGCCAGTACTTATCGAATTTAATGTAAAGTAAATCTTTTTAAATGATTTAGCCTTATATCATAACTATGTTTAAAATAGTTTTAGCCTTGATTACTGCTGGAATAGTTTCTCAATTAGTTAAACTGTTTATATTCCTAATTCAAGGCAAAAAACTGAAACTCAAAGATATTCTCGCTACAGGCAGCATGCCCTCTTCCCATGCAGCATTTGTAACTTCATTAGCTATGATAATCTTATTAAATGAAGGGCTATCAACATCCTTTGCTATAAGTTTAGTTTTGATGTTTATCGTACTGAGGGACGCTTTTGGTGTAAGGAAGAGTGTAGGAGAAGAAGGAAAGGTACTAGAAAAAGTCATCAAAAAACTTAAAATAGGATCAAAAATAAATTATTCTTTGGGGCATACTCCTTTACAGGTGTTTATAGGTTCTGTCATAGGAGTAGCGGTAGCAGTCCTTGTTCATTATATTTTCTGAGGGGTAAGATTTATATACTATTCCTAATAATTTGCTTATAATCAAAAGCTCCGTAGTGTAGCGGCCAATCATCTCGGACTCTGGATCCGGGGACCGCGGTTCGAATCCGCGCGGAGCTATTTTTCAGTCTCCACAATCATTTTAAACAACCTAATTATATAAAACAATAGATGGGCCTGATATACATTATAGAATTTATAGCGTTTTCGTTTATAGGCTGGATTTTAGACTCTGGCTATAGGGCCATAACAGAAAAAGAATGGGTGAATGCCGGTTATTTCAAGGGTCCAATCTGTCCAATTTATGGTTTTGGTGGTCTAACTCTAGTTTTTGTATTTAGGCATTTCTCTTTCTTCCATACAGCCTTAGCAATAGCCGTAGCTTCCACAGCCTTGATTCTTGTGGAATACTTGGGTGGTATTTTCAGTAAAAAAATCTTGAAAGTAAGATTATGGGATTATTCAGAAACTTTAGTGAATTTAGGCGGTCATATTGATCTATTACATTCCATATTTTGGATAATCTTAGCAACAGTTTTTTACTTCTTCATATATCCATATGTAATTTTGTTTGAAAAAATAGTCCTTACTCCTCAATTTTTAGATTTTCCGTTTGTACTAGCCTTTTTTCTAATAGCTATATGGATGATTGCAAGGAAGAATCCTGAACAGTTCTTGGAGATCAAGGGAAAGGTGATGAAGATTTCAGTTACAGATTATCAAAAATTGTATTCCAATTTTAAAGAATGGTCTAGGATAAGGTCATTGCAGCAGAAGGAGGTTTTGATGAAGAAAATCAAGGAAAGGTTGAAAAAGGCGGGAGCAAGGTTGAAGAGGGAATAGTCCTCTAGGTAGCATAATCTTTTTATATCCCAACTACTTAACCACTTTCTAAAGCTTTTAAGGAGGAAAGCCAAAATGGATGTCGAAGAAAAATTGAAACTTATAATGGAAGTCGGTGAAGAAATCATCGAAGAAAACGAATTAAAAGAGCTGTTAAAAAATAAGAAACATCCTGTGGCTTATGACGGTTTTGAACCTTCTGGAAAGATACATATAGCACAGGGATTATTAAGGGCAATCAACGTCAACAAGCTCACTAAGGCTGGAATCAAGTTCCAATTCTGGGTGGCTGACTGGTTTGGTCTGATGAACAATAAGATGGGCGGCGATTTAGAGAAGATAAGGACAGTGGGAAAATATTTCATAGAGGTGTGGAAAGCTTGTGGTATGGACCTTGACAATGTTGAGTTCCTATGGGCTTCTGAACACATGAACCAAGACTATTGGCTCACAGTTGTTAGGGTAGGTATGCTAAATACCGTTACGAGAATTACAAGATGCGCACAGATTATGGGAAGATCGGAGGCGGACAAACTTACGGCAGCACAAATATTCTATCCGTGCATGCAGGCAACAGACATATTCCATTTGGGTGTAGACATAGCTCAACTGGGCATGGACCAAAGAAAAGTAAACATGTTGGCAAGAGAGATAGCTCCTAAACTAGGCAAGAAAAAGCCTATTGCAGTACATCATCACATGCTTATGGGTTTGACCCCTCCTCAAGAGACAGGTCTCTCAGGTGTTGAAGCCGGTATTGCAAAGAAAATGTCAAAATCAAATCCTGATTCAGCGATATTCATGACTGATACGAAAGAGGAAGTTGAAAGGAAGTTTAACAAAGCTTACTGCCCTGCTTCAGAAGTGGAAGATAACCCAGTCCTAGAATACTGCAAGCATATTATCTTTGAAAAAATTGATGAATTTGTCATAGAAAGACCGGAGAAGTTTGGAGGGATAGTCAAGTTCACTTCTTATGAAGATTTGGAGAAGGCTTTCGTCCAAGGGGATATTCATCCGATGGACCTTAAGACAGCATCAGCAAAGTATATTGATCAATTATTAGAGCCTATACGAAAATACTTTGAGGAAAACAAGGAAGCCAAAAAGTTGAAAGAACTAGTGGAAAGCTTTGAAGTTACTAGGTAATTCCTATGCTCAGCGTAGATGATGCTAAGAGAGAATTAAAAAAATTCGCAGATTCAAAACAGGCAAAAGTCTTACAGAAATTTTTCAAAACTAGTAAAGGAGAGTATGGGGAAGGTGATCTTTTTTTAGGGTTGAAGGTTCCAGACCAGAGAAGAGTTGCAAAGAAATTTAAGGGTTTGGGAATCAAAGAGACGGAAAAACTCTTACATAGCAAGATACACGAACACAGACTTACTGCTCTCTTCATATTAGTTTTGGCTTATAATCAATCTAATAATCAAAGTAAAATCTACCATCTTTATATCAATAATTTGCAGTATGTGAATAATTGGGACCTTGTGGATAGTTCGGCAGATAAAATCTTGGGCCCATACCTTATTGATAAACCAAAAGACATTCTTTTCAGGTTGGCAAAATCAAGAAACCTGTGGGAGAGAAGAGTAGCGATAATAAGCACATTTTATTTCATCAAGAATGAAAGATATCACACCACTTTAGATATAGCTGAAATACTTTTACAGGATAAGCATGATCTCATCCATAAAGCTGTAGGGTGGATGCTAAGGGAAGTCGGAAATAGAAACCTCAAAGTAGAAAAGTCATTTCTAAAGAAGCACTATAAGCAAATGCCAAGAACAATGTTGAGATATGCTATAGAAAAGTTTCCTAAAGATAAAATAAAGTCTTACCTGAAAAAGTAACTAAATAAAATTCTTTCTTTTCCAACGTTTATATTTCATTTTAACTTTATACTCAAGATCTTCAGGGGATACAAATCCGTTTGCGGCAATAAACTCAAATTCATCCCAAGTATAGGAATTCACATAATCCAGAACACCTTCCTCGCTGTCAATAAAACTGAACATCTTTCCCAAGGCTTCTTCTTTTACACCCATTTCTTTAACTAAAAAGATAGCATTCTTCCACGCCCTCAACTCTAATGAAACTATTTGGTACATCTCTTCTGGTAATAGATTCTCTGGTTTAATGTCTTTTTTAGTATAGAGATGGGTAAACTCAGCTAATAAATTCCCTTTTCTTATATCTCGCATATGTCCAAATTCATGCATAGTTCCAAAAAGCCACTCAGCCCTTTCTGGGTGGATGAGTTGTATTGTTTGCGATTCAAGATCAATTAAGTCCACCCTATGTCCAATTTCAACGGACCATCCCATAGGTACATGACACATCAAGTCATAAGAACCATGAGCTGTATCTAGCCTCATGGTATTTACGACACCCGGATTTTCAGGGAATGTAATGATATCTAGTCTTCCTATACCTTGTAATTCAAAATTCACTTTTCAGGTGTATCTTTGTAGAGTTTAGCATACGCCTCGTCCAATTCTTCCATTGTAACAATGCCTTTTTTGACAAGAACCTTAATTACAGCATCAATCTTATCATCGGCAATTGTTGCGATTTCTTCCATTTTTGGATTTTCATGGCAATGCTCCTCTCCACAGCCACATTTATGTTTTTCTTCCATTTTTCATTTCCTCCAGTGTATTCTTAAGTATTTTTAACTCATTTTTATACCTTCCGTTATCTTCTCCATAAGTATTATAAACCTTAATTCTAAGCTGATTTATAATGAAAAAGATAGACATCCATTGTCACACGTCCGATAGGCCTATAAGAAACATTTTGCCCAAGGATGCCACTATAGATACTATTGCTGAAAATATGGAAAAGCATGATATAGAAAAGACAGTCCTCTTAGCTACATATTTTCCTCATAAAAAGTCAGGAATATCAAATTTCAGATTGTTACACTGGATAAAGGAGAGGCCAGAATTCTACATGTTCGGTAGTTTAGATTTTGAGCATTTTTTCTTTCAAGGACTGAATGAAATGGAAGAGCTGGCAAGCAAACATCTCATGAAAGGCATAAAGATCTACACTTGTTATCAAAAGATAGATTTGGAATCTAAAGATTTTGGGAAAGTCACTGACATTGCAAGGAGATACTCACTACCTATGATGTTCCATTCAGGATTCTCTTATGCAACATGTAGAAAATATGGGGACATGACTGTTGCTCCCCTGAAGAAACCTTCGGATATAGAGAAAGTTGCTATTGGCAACCCAGATATTAATGTTATCATTAGCCATATGGGAAAGCCATTTCTTGATGACCTTATCAATGTTATAAACCGTAATACCAACGTCTACACTGATATGAGTGGCTTGATAGACTCAAAGTTTGATCAGAAAGATATTCCCAATACAATAGAATCTATAAAACGATTTTTAGGAGAGTGCGGTTCAGGTAATCTGCTTTTCGGCACAGACTTCCCCGTGCAGACACACGAACATTCGATCTATTTCATAGAAGAAGCAATGAAAAGTTTTTCAAGTGAAGACAAGGAAGAAGTCTACTACAAAAATGCATCAGAGCTTCTTAAAATTTAGCAGCCTTGTCCCTCTTAAGGCAAGCTCTTTCTGCCGTTTTTTCTCGTTATACGTATAAGGTACATAGACTTTTTTCATATTTTTAGGATTAAGAGAAGTGTAATACATACATGTTGATATAGTCATGGGACTTGGCGTGAATATCTGTATATATTGCGCATTTTCATTTTTACTAATAAATTTACCTAAATCTTTAGAATTCTCTAGTGTACATCCAGGATGCCCCACCATCATATAGAAAGCTAACTTGCAATCCTTTTTCTCCTCCTTACATATTTTTTTAAACATATCAATAAACTCTTTCAACCCTTTCCCCTTGTTCATGAGCTTAACAACTCCTGCACTAACATGCTCAGGAGCAATCATCAATTTATCTCCAACATGGTGCTTAATAATTTCTCTTACATACTTTGGGCTGCTCAACGCCAGATCAAATCTTATCCCACTTCTCACCCAAACATTCTTAATTTTAGGAATACTTCTAATTTTTCGTAATAACTTAATCATTTTAGAATGGCTTTTATCAAGAATTTTGCAGCTGATGCATTCCTTACCACATCCCTTTCCACAATCCATCCCATACATGTTTGCTGCAGCTCCAGAAAGTTCAACAGTCCCTTTAAATCCAGGCATTCTAGTAATTCTCCTTACTTCATCAGCTATTGATTCATCACTCCTCGATATCACTGCCTTTCCACTATTGATACTTATAGAACAGAAATTACATCCTCCAAGACAGCCCCTATGTGTAAGTACGCTATACTTAATAGTGTTGAATTCCTTGAATCCATGAGGTATTTGCCTGGAATAATCTAAAGAATAGATATAATCAAGATCCTCAGGTGTATAAGGCATACTTCGATACTGTAGTACATACCTGTCTTTGAACTTTTGCCCTAAACACTTGTTTTGACCGAGCATGTTTTGCATCTTGCATAATGCTTTCTTGTCCTTGATAATTCTTTCATGGCTTGGAAGCTCAAGAAATTCTCCAGGTAATTTTTTAGCAATAATACAAGTACCTCTAACTCCTTCTAATTTTTTGTTTCTTTTCATCCTTTCAGCAATTTCAACAATCTGCAGCTCCCCATACCCATAAACTAGAATATCTGCTCTTGAATCAAGTAATATAGACCTCCTAAGCTTATTGTCCCAATAGTCATAGTGTACAAAGCGTCTCAATGAAGCCTCTATACCTCCTACCACAATAGTCGAACCCTTAAACAGTTTCTTCAATGTATTACAATAGACAATCACCGTCCTATCAGGGACATTGTAGCTGATCTTGGAAAATTCATCTTCCCGTCTTTTGTGTTTTATAGGTGTATAATTCACGAGCATACTGTCCATTGAACCAGAAGTAACACCAAAGAACAGTTTAGGTTTTCCTAATTTCAAGAAATCCTTATCTGATTTCCAGTTAGGACTTTCAATCACTCCAACCCCAAACCCCTTATCCTCAAGAACTTTCTTTATTACACCTACTCCAGAAAAGGGATGATCAACAAAAGGCTCTCCGCTTACAAGGATAATATCGTATTGTTTTATCATTTTTCTAGAATTTAAATCTTCTCAACCCTTCCTTGGCTAACTTTTAAAATGACTTTATCGATTATCATCTGTATATCTGGAGAAAATGCCATTGCTATAAATGGTAAGGATGCCGTAAAAACGATTTTATTCGGTTCTACCACCCCATTTCCTTTAATCTTGAAACCCATAGCATTTACGACAAACTTACATTCCCTCTTATCATCATTCCACTTACACTTCAGGCTTTTGATCTCTTCAGTGTTCTTTTCTAATTCCTTCATGGTTTGGTCGACTATTTCAGCAGCCTCCTCTCCACTAACATTGTGTGAATATTCTACTTCCATACTTAAATTATAAAATTAATATTCTTATAAGTGTATCGAATTCATAGAATTTGTTACTGGTGTAAGCTTATCGCTTCCTGATAAACTTCCATAGTTCTTTTAGTGATATTATTCCAATTGTACTTGGCTGATTTCTTAATGTTGTTTTTGCTGACAACTTGTGCATACTTTTGATCATCAAGCATTTTAAGAATAGCTTTCTTGAGATTTTTCAAGTCTCCATATTTTATCAATAGGCCATTTTCTGGATCTTTCATTTCGTAAGGGATTCCGTTTACAGGGCTAGCAACAATAGGCAATCCAGCAGCCATAGCCTCAAATAATGTTAATGGCAAGCCTTCCCTATAGCTTGGTAAAACATATAAATCAGCTGCTTGATACATCTCAGCGATATTGTCTTTACCTCTTATAGGGCCTATAAGATGCATACGGTCTTTGCCTTTTATCAGCTTAGCGACAGTATCCATCATACCCTCATCTGGCCCAACAAACATGAAATCTATATCTTTCCTTTCAGTAGTTATCTCATTGCCTACTATAGCTAATTTGTCTGGGCCTTTCGTAGGGTTCAGTCTACCGAAAAACAGTACTAACTTGTCTTTCACTCCATATTTTTTCTTGAACTTATTATTCTTGATTTTTTTTAAAAGAATTTCATCCATTCCATTAGGGATTACATCAATCTTTCTTTGATCTCCGCCCCATTTTTTAATATGCTTTACTTCCCAGGGAGTTATGGCAATTATCTTGTCAGTCCATCTGAAACTTAAGGGTAACACAGTCCTATAGTCTAACCATACAGCAGCTCTTCCAATTAAAGATCTGAAACCTTCAGTCCAACAGCAATGAGTTGTATGAACATGGGCGATGCCTTTGAGCTTAGCTATGAGGGCAGCGAAAAAGACATAAGAATGTCCTGATACATGAGTATGTATAAGGTCAAAATCCTCCCTCCAGAGTTTCCATAATAAGGATGGCCAAAATGTTGCAAAATTAGCTAGCGTAAACCAATTAAAACACCTATGGACATGAACTCCTTTTATGATTTCTTCTTTCTTTTTTATTCTTTTATATTTATCTGAATCAGAACAATAGACATGTATTTCATGACCGTCTTTAACTAGCCTTTCAGCAAGTTCTTCAACTACTTGCTTGACTCCGCCTATAGCTGGACTATAGAATGCAGTGACGTAAGCTATTTTCATTTACTTTACAATTCTAAAAACAAGACTTTATAAGAATTATGCAAGTAGGCTCAGACTCTATACCTTATTTTATCATACCAAATTTTAAAAGAAGTGGGCATAGCCTTACGATATATGGGTTTAGCAACATTTTCTCTAAAAAAGTCTATGACTTGCACTATGTTGCCTACAATGTAAGTAGGGGTTTTATATTTGACATTAAATCTTATTATTTTTTCTTGAACTAAAAAATTAAGTACTGGGGCAGGAAGTAAACCATACCTTTTATTTGTACAGGGACCCCTCATTAAGTTTAAGATCAGATTGAGATAGGCATTCTTCTTTTTCAACTTGATGTGTTTCCATCTGTCCCAATAATTCAGATCGAATGCTGAGTCCTTTCTGCTTCTTATTATTCCATCTTTAATTGCTTGGTCATATAATGGGGTACCTAAAAAGAACACTAAATTGTTGACAGAAAGATAATAGGGCTTGGGAATCTCCATCATGATGTTTATACTTTCTAGGACGTCTTCCATTTCTTCATAAGGATTGGTGGTAATCATATCATACATTACAGCAAGCTTTGACTTGAATTTGTTTATGATTTTAGCAGCCTTTAAGACTTGGCAGCTTTTTATGTATCTTTTATATACTTTTAGATTTACTTTATCACTTCCTGATTGTATGCCCATTATAATATCAGATAACCCGGGCATCTACCAGTAATTTCAATTTATCTTTATTTGTGGTCGGAGGATCAACAAGACACTTGAACCTTATGCCTACTTCTTTCTTATATTTTGCAGCAAACTTCTTTATATCTTCAAGAGGCCTAGCTAGGAAGGTTTCATCTCGTATATCAAAGACACCTATGGATGGAAATTTGTTTTTCAATCTTTTTAATTCCTTGATAGTATAATCTGGACTATAACTTCTTATTAGTTTTCCTTTACCGCTATGAAGTTGGCGGTAGAGGTGGTTGGAACAGTTTTTCACCACAATATTATTTATTGTATAATTATGCTGTGAAGAGACTTCTATATTGAACACTTCTTTATTTGAAGCGAATGTTTTTATCTCTTTTACTGGGAGAAGAATGAAATTCTTATGTTTAATATACTTTTCTGCAACTTGTTTTTTATTTTGCTTAATCCCGTAAACAATTTTCTTTAATTCATTTTCTTTTTGAGTATTTTTAAAACTCATAGCATAATATCCATTACATTTGAGGATTCTACCATCGATTATGCTAACCCTCCCCCCTTTACACCTATAAACTCCTGGACTATATCCACATTTAAAACCAATTAACTGTATCTGATAAGCCAGAGATTTTGAAACAGTACTACAAATTAGGTTTTTGTCTCCATCACCTCTTATGTAGCCACAGAGTAATTGCTTAAGCTCTTTTTGTGCAAGATTTAGAATTATTGGATGAATTCTCTTATTTCTTGAGCCTTTATCAAATAATCTTTCAAATAAATGTCCTATTATGCTATTACTTATAACAACCCTTGTTGCAGTTTTATCTTTAACAAGGCTAGGTTCAATTCTAAATTCTTTATTAATTATACTTATGGTATCATCTATGTATGCTTTTTCTGTTTTGCCAAAGCTAAAATTAATTTCAAAACTGTTTGGTCTTGATTTATCTTTTAAAAGACTTCCTTCTGCTAAATAATATCCAAAAAGTCTGCAGAGATGACCATTAAGCTTAATTTTCCTTTTTACTGGATTCCTTCCAAATGTAAATCTTACTAGATCCCCTTTTTTATGTATCTTACATTTGACCTCTTTCTTTTCTAGACTAACCCATCTTTCTTTATTATTGGATGCCTTAATTATATAATGAACATAACTTTTGCTGACTCCTGTTTTTGTAGATATTTTTCTTGTGCTTAGACCGTCCTTATGCAGTTTAATACATTCTTTTAACGCTCTAAGGTTAACGAGTCGTTTTAGTTTTACCTTAAACCTAACATCATATAGGAACTTATACAAGTCAATTTCTTCCTTCTCTTCTGGAGGTAGAGGTACACAAAGTTTATCACTCTTCTTTATCTCTTCAGCTTTAATATAACAAGTTTTTTTGTTTCTATAAGTTAATATTTTATGATCAGATGTACAAGTTATGCCTTCTCCTAATTTGGTAACTAATAATTTGACTAACCTGCCGGAATATTTCCTTTTATATAAATTGTTAACTTTATGCCACTTCCCATCAGCACATAATACCTTTTCATTTAATTTTATATCTTCAATAGGAATCATTCCATTTTCACTCTCCACTAAATTTCCGGCAGGAAAACAATAGGTACAAGCGTTTGGGCAACCTCTAGAGGTCATGAAAAATATGTACCCATTCAGATGCCTTTCCTTAAAATGGACAAGCTGTTCGTTTTCTAAAATGTAATGGTCTTGTAAGTCATAATCTGGTGGAGGAAGATGGTCTAAAGTGGGTTGTAGGCACCTCACATCATTTTTGATTATTTTACCTTCCTTTTTTATCCACAGGTTTTGTATATTAGAGTAGTCTTTCTTTTTATCTAACTTGGTGGCAAGTTCAACAATAGCTTCTTCTCCCTCTCCCCTACAGATTATATTTACATGTTGTATACATTTATTCGGAGAGATTGTAGCATGCGGTCCTCCCCACACAAAAGGTATTTCCATAGATTTAAGATAATCGATAATTTGTATTGCTCGTGGAGATGTAGAGGCATAAGCTGAAATTCCTATTAGGTCACCACCTTTGCAAATCTGTTTTAATTGTATTAACGCCTTTAGCGGATATTTTAGAGAATAATTTTCTTCCATAGGCATAAACACCATTTTAATATTATGCTCTTCTTTTTTAAGGCAAGATGAGATGGTCCTTAAACCTTGATCTGAGGGATAAGTTGATGTAGATATGAGGATTATTTTCATTTTTAAAGGATGAGTTCAATCCTATTTAATTATTTTTCGTAATTTATGGGTCGTCTATGCGACTTAAAATGCAGAAGCTTTTTAAATAAGGCTTAGGGGGATAAATTCATGCGAAAAGTATACCAATACCTCATTTTAGCTTTTATAATAATTTTAACATTGAAGGTTATATTATCATTAGCTATACCTGCTCCTTCGATGTGGAGCGATGAATTCTTTTATGCTCGGGCTGCAAGAGGATTATTTGTTGATGGGTCTTTCTCAGCCGATGGGCTTATTCTTAATATGTTTCCTCCAATATACCCTTTGATATTATCGGCAGCCTACATTTTCCAGAGTATGACTTATGTATATGCTGCTATGAAAATATTAAACGCCTTATTGACTACCATGATGATATTTCCTGCATTTTTATTAGCAAGAGAGTTCCTCAATGATAAGGATTCTTTTCTTGTAAGCCTAATTATTTCTGTTATGCCTGCAGTTTTTTCTTATCCAGCATTTATACTTTCGGAGAACTTATTTTATCCTCTTTTCATGCTTGGTGCATATTTTATATTTAAATCATTTATTAAGAGGAGTTACGGGTGGGATGTGGTTGCTGGCTTGAGTGTTGGATTGTTGTTTCTCACACGAAGTTTGGCGATTGTGATTTTACCGGCTATAGCTTTATGTAGTTTTGTAAGAATGCTTAGGGGGGCGGACATACTTCTAGAGATAAAGAAGAGAGCAATATTTTTTACGGTTTCACTTTCAATAATTTCATTATGGTTTTTGAGAAACGCTTTTCACTATGGATTTAGTCTTGGTGGAATTATGGGTTCCTACTCTGATGCTGTTACAAGAGTTTCTACAAATTACTACTCATTTTGGCAGTTTTTATTGTGGTTATTGCCATATTTTGCCACAATAATCCTTGGGTCTGGCATTATTTTTGGGATTCTTTCACTTTGTACACTTAAGTCTAAGGATCAAAAGATTTTTAATTTGGGGTTATTAAGTTTCTTTTGTAGTATCTGTTTTATTTTGATTGCATCACATCATAATGCATCATCATCAATATACACTTATGGGATTAGTGGAAAAGCATTGACGAGGTATGTTAGTGCGGTATTTCCTTTAGTTTTATTGACTGGGTTTGTGATGTTGAAAAGAATGAGGATAAAGGGGATGAATCTTGCAAAATATAAATCTTGGTTTGTTTTTGCAACATTTCTTTTAATTCCATCGTTTTTGCTTCTTATTTACAATGTATTTCCTTCTAATAATACATCAATATCATACATTGGGTTAATGCAAACAGCAGTAAAGTATTTTTGGCCAACATCCGGAACATTTAATTATGCTGCTTTTGCTGTTTGTGCGATTATGATTGTTTCCTTCCCTTTCATAAGTTTAATATTGTTTAGAAGTATGAAGATAAAGAAAATTGCTACTATCATAATTTGTATATTTGTATTGCTTGGTTTTTTGAATTACTCTATGGCATCCTATAATTCTTATAAGTTCTGGTTGGGTGATGAGAAAACTCAATTAGGGATGTGGATGGATAAACAAGGGCTGAACGGTCCTGTGTTGTTAGACGAAGAGGATTGTCTTGTCAAATTACAGAAAAAATATCTTGATAAAACATTGTGTGACGTCAGAAACCATTCTTCTTTAGTTTCATTTTGGATAAATTCAAGAGTTACTGTTGCAAAAATAGGTGATTTAAGTAAGTTTAAGTATCTAATAACAAGTAAAGACCTTAATTATCCTATTCTTAAAAAAACATCAAATAACATAAAGCTTTATGGATTGACTTGATTTTTAGATATCTGAAATAAAAGTATGTTCTGTTCTAGAAAAAAACCATATTATCTGTTAAATACTATTGGAAACTTTATTAAATAATTCCTTTGTCAATGCTTCCTTTGTTTTATTCCTCTTTTCTTCATCCAGCGCTTTTTCTTCATTTGTAAGTTCTTTCCAATTTTTGACCCCTTTTAGGCCTATCACTTCACTGAAGAATTTTCTTAATATGAGGTTTACTGGATTATAGTTTTTTGGTAACTTGTTTACATGACAGACGTACATATCTCCATCCTTGATGCTTACATATGCTTTTTCTTCATTGTATATTGTTTTTAATCTTTTCCAAGTGGTTTTGTGTACTTTTATTTTTTGTAATTTCACCATATCTTCTATGATATTCTTTATCTCATAACCTTCTCCTTTTGAGGGAATGAAATGGATATGGGCATGATGTATTGATTGTCCCCATATACCATACTCTATCATAAATGGTCTGGAGAATTTTTTTGTTATAGCTTTGATAAGCATATCTTTCATCTCATTGAACTCTTTTAGTAATCTATCTGGCATCTTCAGTAGAAAGACTTAAGGAATTTAGTAGATTATGGAAAGAAGAAATAGGGTTGCCTTTTTGGTGTCAAACAAGGCCTGAGACAATAACTGAAGAAAAGATTAAATTGGTAGAAGGGGCTGGAGCCCAATCTATAAGTGTTGGTGTAGAGAGTGGTTCCCCTGAAATGAGAAAATTATTGAACAGGCCCATGAGTAATAAGCTGATTATAAATGCTTTTGAAATACTTAATAAAACAAACCTAAGAGTATGTGCTAATAACATTATAGGAATTCCAGATGAAACAAGAGAACACATCTTTGAAACAATAGGACTTAATAGAAAACTTAATAGAAAATTAGGTAAAATTAGGTCAATGGTACATATTTTTACCCCTTATAAGGGCACTAAATTTTATAATTTATGTATTCAGAAAGGATATATCAAAAGACTATGAAATAGGGGATTATAGGATGGATATTATATTAAATATGCCCTCAAAAAAAGAGATATTAGGGCTACAAAGAACTTTTGTGTTGTATACAAAATTACCAAAAGATTTATGGCCTCAAATTAAGGTGGCTGAAAAATTTGATGATGAAGGGAATAGCATGTTTGAGAAGTTGACTAATTTTTATAGGGAAAAATATCAATAAGTTTTGTGACAATAAAGTATTATTTTATAAGTCCATTTAGTAAGTATGATAATCCTTTTTTTGTAATTACTCTTGGATTATTGCTTAATCTCTCACAATTTACATTATTTATTATTTCCTCAATATCTCTTTTTTTAACTCCTAGTTGTTTTACATCCATTTCTAAGCCTATATCACTCATAAGTTTATTGAGTTGATTCTTTGCTTCAATATATCCTGTACAATTTAGTAATAAACATAGTTGATCAAGAACTTTATTGACATGAGCCATTCCTCTTTTATCATTACAATCTTTGTCTGTAATTCCTGCATTATATTCTAGTACTAAACCCAATGTTAAGCCAACGGCATGCCCATGGGGAATTCCGAATTTTGATGTAAAAATATAGGATAGGGCATGTGCTGCAGTAGTCTTGGCGATATTGATGGCTTTCCCAGCAAAGTTAGCTGCTTCTGTCATTGCTTTTCTTGATTCAAGTGTAGGGTTGTAAACAGAGCTTTTTAGATTTTCTAGTATAAGTTTTATGGCTTTTTCTGATAAAGCTCTTGATTCATCTATTGAATTTACTGACCAATAAGCCTCAATCGCTTGACTCAAGGCATCTATTCCTGTGCTTGCAGTGATACTGGCAGGCATGCTCAAAGTTAATGTGGAATCAAGTATAACATAGGCAGGCAAAATAGAATCGTGTGCTATTGAATGTTTTACTCTATTAGCATAGACCACAGCAAAGTGGGTGGCTTCAGTTCCGGAACCTGCAGTTGTGGGAATTGCTACTAGGGGTTTGCCTTTATTTTCAAGTTTTCCCTCCTTTCTTATGTAGGTGATGGGTTTATGCTTTTGTGCAGCAAAGATATTGATTAACTTGGCCATATCAATGACGCTACCTCCTCCTACTGCAATTACTATGTCTTGTTCTTCTCCAAATAGTTTTAATCCTTTGATAACATCCTTTAATTTAGGGTTGGGTGAAAAATCTGTGAATACTGTTACTTCCTTATTTTGAGATAAATCTTCAAGGGCTTTTTTTGCTCCTGAAGCTCGATAGGAACTTTTTCCTGAAACTAGAAATATTTTCTGTGGTTTTTCAATTTTTAAGATATCCTCTATATGTATAATAGATCCTAATCCATAATATTCTTTTTGTGACATTTTTTATCCTATAAATTTCATAAACTCTTCTTTGTTTTCAATTGGTGATTTTGTTGGCCTTCTAAGATTTTTTTTTGTCCCCTTTTTTACTTTCACAAGAAGCAGATTTGGGCCTTCCAAGTTCTTTATTTCTTTTATAGTTTCAAGTAGTTGGGATTTGGAAGTTACTTCTTTGGATGATTTATATCCACAGGCCATGGCTATTGCTGCAAAGTTAAGGCTGTTTGAAACGGTGGGTTGACCTCCTGTAGATTCATAACTACCATTGTCGATGATTATATGATGAAGGTTTTTTGGTTTGTAGTGTCCTATTGTTGCAAGCGTGCCCATTTGCATTATAACTGCTCCATCTCCATCAAGTATAAAAAATTCTTTAGATGGTTTTTGTAAAGCTAATCCTAATGCAATTGAAGCAGAACAACCCATACTACCTACAGTATAAAAATCTCTTGGACTCTCTAATTTGGATATCCTTAGTTCAAACAGTTCTCTGGACGTTTTTCCAGTAGTGGATATAATTGCATCAGACTTGTCAATATTGTCCATAATAAGGTTTATGGTTTCTTCCCTTGTCAGTTTGGAGTTTGTTTGAGTAATTATTTTTTCTGTATATTTTTCTAATACTCCTTTTTTGACAATTATTGCATAAGGGGCATTTTTTTCCAAGATGTATTTCTTAGCCTTCATTATAATTTTAGAGGCCCCATTTAGGTTATCGGGCAGTTCTGCATAGGGGATTTCTAATACATCTAGCAGAGGTAGCATGATTCTTCCCATTTTTTTATGTTGAGGTTCATCCTTTATGCCTGGTTCCCCTCGCCAGCCAATCATCAAGAGTAAGGGTATGGAATAAACCTCAGGATCGACTAAAGAAGTGATAGGATTGATAGTTTTTCCTAAACCTGAATTCTGCGTGTACACAACACCAAATTTACTTGAACCCATATGATAACCAGAAGCTATTGCTACAGCTTCACATTCATTACATGCAGTAATATTAGTTAAACCTTTATTATGATTGGCTGCTAAGAAGTCTATCCAATGCTTGAAAGTACTATCTGGTACACCTGTAAAAAAATTTATACCTTCATTGTCAAATAAACGCCAGAGTTCTTTACAGTTCATCAATTACCACCTGGAATTAGGGTTAGAATCTCCTTTATTGGCATACAATACTCGTTTGCTTCATGGCACCTACCATGTTTTAAAATTGTTTTAGCTGTTTTGACCATGGGGGGATAAGCACTCCTTAACAAATGGTTGGCATATATTACAATATTTGCTCCAGCATTCACTAATTCTTCTTCAGTAAGATGCGAGTATGTACTGGGTACGAGTACTAAGGGGACCTTGTTCTGGAGTTTTTTATATTCTTCACAGAATCCCAGTATCTCTCTACCATCTTTCTCTTTGCTATGGATCATTATTCCATCAGCTCCGGACTCTATATATTTTTTTGCTCTTTCTAATGCAGAATCCATGCCTTTTTTTAATATTAAACTTTCAATTCTTGCTATTATCATGAAATCTTTTGTAACTTGTGCACGTTTGCCTTTTCTTATCTTATTACAAAAGTTTTCTATGTTATCTTGTGTTTGTTCTACATCAGTTCCAAAAAGTGAATTCCTTTTTATTCCAGTCTTGTCTTCTATAATAACTGCAGAAACTCCATAACGCTCTAGTGTCTTAACAGTAAAAATAAAATGTTCAGCCAAACCACCATTATCTGCATCAACAATCATGGGTTTTGTTGTTATATCTAATATTTGTTCAATACTCTGTAATCTTGAAGTGATATCAACAGCGCCAGTATCTGGTTTCCCTTTGGAAGTAGAGTCTGTTAAGCTACTAGACCACATCCCATCAAATTCACAGACAGAACCATTTTTCTCAACCTTTGTTTTTTCAACTATCCTTCCAGTTATACCATTATGTACTTCTAAAATTCTAACTAATGGTTTAAGTTGAATTAGTCTTTTTAATTTATTTCGTCTAATATCTGGGGTGGTGCCTATTTCCATAATATTTTTAATTAGATTTGTTGATGATATGCCTGCAGTATACTCTGGTTCTATTAATTGTCCACCCCATTCATTAAGAGCTTCAATAACATTAGCTCTTGTTTGTTTTTGAACGCCAGTTTTCCAATCATCCCCATGCACAACATAATCTGGTTTTAAAAGTCTCAAATTTGGAACATAGTCCAGAGTTTCCTGAGGTATAACTCTCACCACGCCCCTTATATTTTCCATGATTTTTTTTCTTTGTTCAAAAGGTATAAGGGGAACCCTTTTAAAGCTTGCAATGGCTCCATCAGTCAATAATCCAACCGTAATTTCCCCTTTTTTCCTTGCAACATCAATTATATTTATATGACCATGATGTAATAAATCAGCAGACATTCCTACATAAACCTTTTTCATTTTTCATTCTCCTTTTTATTTATTTGGATTATTTTTTTGATTATATTCTTTCTGGAAAGTTTTTCATAGAATGGTAAGTGTATGATTTCACAACCAGTCTTTTTAAGGTATTCTTCGCCAGGCACTTTCTTCCAATTTGAACCATAGACAACACATATATCAACATCATTGAATTGTTCACGGATTTTTCTTATATTATCTGTTGGATTCAAATCATTTTGAGACATAACCATATCTATATTTCTTAGTGACGAGATTATTGCTATTCTGTCTCTAAATCCAGATATAGGTTTACCCTTATACGCCTTTAGAGCCCTATCAGTCAATACTCCACAGATATGAAAATCACCTAAATTATTTGCTTCTTTAAGTAGCCTAAGTTGTCCATAATGAAATAAATCCGCTGCTACACTTGTATAAACTATTTTGCTTATTTTTTCTTTTCTTATATCTGCTATGTCTCCTTCTTTAAATCCAGAATTTTGAGGGATTGTAACGCAGAGTTGCCCATTTGATTTATTTTTCCATACTGCTCTTTTCATACTAGTGTCACTAGTAGAACTTCCCTTTTAAAAACCTTATGGTATTGTTGTCTATCTTCTCATATCTGCCAAGAAACCAAAGAGAATTGTCTGTATACCTATTAGAATTAAAAGCGCAACATGTCCATCAATTCCCGTAGTGAAGTGCATTTGAGTAAAATATACACCTAATAAAAGCCCCGGAATCATAAAAGCAAGGCCTACCTTTCCAAAAAACTTTATAGGATCATAATCTCTATAGATTCTCAAGATGTTGATCCAGGCCCTGATAGCGTATTCAAGAGGACTTTTGAAAAGTCTGCTTTCTCTAGTTTTTCGGGCGTAGATTGGGATTTCGGCAATCCTAAACTTCTGTCTTGCAGCTTTTAGGATTTGTTCTTGTGTATAGGTAAAATTATTGATTATTTTTATCTCTGAGGCAACTTCAGAAGTAAAAGCACGAAAACCTGTCGTTGAGTCTGTAATCCTAGTTTTTGTCAGCATACTAATTACTTTTGAAAAGGCTATATTCCCAAATCTTTTCATAAAAGGCATTTTTTCAATTTTGCCCCTGAATCTGCTTCCAAGGATAAGATCATAGCCATGTTCTATTTTGGCTAAAAGTCTGGGGATATCTTTTCCGAGATATTGGCCATCAGCATCTGTATGGACAAAAACATCACTTTTTAATTTTAAGAATTGCTCAATTTCTGTCTTAAAAGTCTGAGCCAAACCGCGGTTTCTTGTATGGGAAAAAACAATCGCACCCGCCTTTTTTGCAACTTCTAAAGTTTTATCCTTGCTTCCATCATTGACGACAAGAATCTTATAATCATAATGTGTTCCATTAAAAGCTTCTCTAATCTCGGCAATGACCTTGCCTAAAGTTTTTTCTTCATTAAATGCAGGAATAGATATGATGACTTTCATGGTTTTCAAATCTTCTAGGACTTTTATAAATTTTATGGGTTTTAAATCATTTAAGCCTGTCTTCTTAAGGTGACAATTAGGTGTTGTGCAGGAAAGAGTCTACATAAGAAACTATAATCATAAAGATTTGGGAATTGGGTAGCAAACCAACTAAGAATATTCTTAAAAGGCATAAATCGGTTAAATACAATCCTTTTATTTAAGCAATGAAAGCCCCTGTACACGTTCCACATCTCTGGATTTTCGTTATAATATTTGTCTTTCCCAATTCTAAAACTTCTCCACCTAAAAAATCTTACATGGAATTCTCCAAAAGCCCCACATCCGCTAAAATGAGGCACGATTATTTTAATTATGCCTCCTGGTTTTAATATTCTATAAGTCTCTCGTATTACAGAAACATAGTTGTGTAGGTGCTCTAGAACATTGTCGGCATATATGTAATCAAAACTAGAGTCTTTAAATGGTAATTTTTTGTTGCTGTCCAAATCAAAAACAACATCAACCCCTTTATTCTTATAGAGGTCTAAATTAATCCACCCATTAGATTTAGGTTTGATGTCTGTCCCACAACCTAGATTAAGCATCCTTTTTGTATTTCCCATTTCGTAATTTGAGTTTTTATATATCTTATTTAAAACTTTCTAGAAAATAACATAAAATTTTATAAGGGAGATTAGTATAAAATAAGCTTATGGTAAAAATTGGAATAATTGGTGGTTCAGGACTTGATGATCCTAATATTTTACACGACGTACAAAGTATAGAAATTTATACGCCTTACGGTGCCCCAACATCTCCATTGATTATTGGGAAGATTAACAATGTAGATGTTGTGTTATTAGCAAGACACGGGAAAAAGCACCAATATCCTCCAACTGCTGTAAATTATAGGGCCAATATATGGGCTTTAAAGGAACAAGGTTGTACACACATTTTAGCGACTACTGCTGTTGGAAGCTTAAGACGCGATATAGAAAGAGGTGATTTAATAATTATAGATCAGTTCATAGATTTTACACGTCATAGAAAGATAACATTTCATGATTCATTCGAGGGCGGCGCTGTCCATACCGCTATGGCTGAACCGTTTTCTAAGGAGTTAAGGCAAGCTCTGGGCCAAACAGCAGATGAATTGGGTTTTAAGAATCATAAATCTGGGACGGTTATTACTATAGAAGGTCCAAGGTTTTCAACAAAAGCTGAAAGTAAGATGTTTAGGTCATGGGGCGCAGATATAATAAATATGTCGATCGCACCAGAAGCAACTTTAGCGAATGAAGCTAATATACCTTACGCCGCTGTTGCTATGAGTACGGACTATGATTGTTTGTTTGATGACATGCCTCATGTTACTTGGGAAGATATTCTTCAAGTATTCAATGAGAACTCGAGGAAAGTTACTGACTTATTGCTTGCAATTATACCTAAAATAGGATAATTATCTTCGGAGGATTTTTCTTCCTATTTCAATTAATTTAATCCCTAGACTTTTTTTAAGATCTATTGCTCCTTTTGGACAGAACTCATGGCAACACAAACATAAAATACAATCATCATTAACATGATATTTAGGATTTATAGCCTTTACAGGACATTGCTTTATGCACTTGTGACATTTTATGCACTTTTTGTGATTTATTCTGATTTTATTTTTCCCGAATATGGCTAATATTTTTCCTACAAATGAAATTGGTAAAATTATAGGGGGTTGATAATTAGTTTTTATCTTATGGCCAATCCATTTAACTTCAGTCTTGGTAAATGCCTTTAACATAGGTATTCTATTTGGTTCGAATCCTATAATCTGTGCTGCTACAATGTCTAATGAAGGACCATCCGTCGAAACAGCTATGATGCCTGTTTTCTTGGGATGACCATTGCTTGGACCATTTCCTTCCATTCCAATAATTCCGTCTAAAATAGTTAATCCTGGCTTTATTCTCATATAGATTTCTGTAATAAATTTGCCAAAGTCTGGTATCTTTGGGATAAGGCTATGCAACTGTTGTTTCTTTCCCCCCGGCACACAACCAAAGATGTTCTTAATTGCGCAAGTCATTTGGGTCAATGCATGTGTTTTCAATTTAGGCAGATTAATCACTAAATCAACATCAAATAATATTTTTGGAACAAAAACAGAGGGAACAAATTTATTAGTTAATTTTAAGTTAATTAATTTTGTTTTATCAAATAATACTAATTTAGCCCCAACCTCGTCTGCAACTTTTTTAATTTCAGATACTTCAAAGGCTTTATATTTATCGATGCCTGGAGAATCTCCTATTATAATTGTAGAATTTGAGAAAATTTCACATACAGCTTTTACTACAGTCGGGTGTGTACAAACATGTTGTTCTGGCTTGAAGGCACCAAGGACATTAGGTTTGAGAAGAATAGTCTTTGGTTTTTGCTTAAATTCAATAAGTTCAAGGCTTTTTTCAATAGCTTTCTTGACTTTATCATAAGTGTAGTTTTCACATTTAGTAACAGCTACTTGCATAAAATAAGCAAGCAAACCTTTTTTATTAATATTTCTAAATTTTCTTTTATAAACAGAAGGATAAGGATTCCATAATCTTTTTAAAACGAGGTACCAAATGTTTCTATACTATAAAGGAGCTTATAAATGGTGAATATTGCTATTGTTGGAACAGGTTACGTTGGCTTGCCGCAAGGCGCAGTCTTTGCAGATGCAGGAAATAAGGTTATTTGTGTTGATTGTTCGGAAGAAAGGATTAAACATATAATTGATTTTTGTGAGAACAGAAGAGAAAATCTGCCCCTTTATGAAAAAGGTATTAATGAGCTTGTTAAAAGGAATTATATGAATGGCCTGCTTGAATTCACAACAGATACTCAGTCTGCTGTTAACCGTTCAGATGTGCTTTTCATATGTGTAGGGACACCTTCTGATGAAGCAGGTTATGTTGATAGAAAATATGTGTTTGATGCAGCTGAGGATATTGCAAGGGCAATGAACATTAAGAAGGGTTATAAGGTTGTTGTAATAAAGAGTACAGTAATACCTGGAACTGCAGCTATGGTTAAGGAGAGGATGTCAAATATAACAGGTGCAGAACTTGATGTGATTTCTAATCCCGAGTTCTTAGCCCAGGGTGAAGCGACAAGTGATGCATTAAAACCTTCAAGAGTTATTCTTGGTTTACCTAAGGAAAAATTTAACAAGCTAGGGGGGGAAGTATTAGAAAAGTTGTTCAGGAATATTTATAACCCTTTTACTCATGGTAATCCGCAGAAGATATACTTCATGACGAATGAGGATGCTGAGATACATAAGTATGCAGCTAACACTAATCTCGCGGTACAAATTGTGACAAACAATGAGATTGCAAGGTTGTGTAGAGTCACGGGCGCTAATTGGAGGCGTGTAAGGCAAGGACTTAAACATGATCCAAGGATTGGTTCCTTTACTCATCCTAGTCCCGGTTTTGGCGGAAGCTGTTTCCCGAAAGATGTTAAAGCTCTAGCTAGTTTATTCAAAGAACAAGGTGTGGTCAGTGAAGTTATTAGTAAAATTATACCTTCTAACGAGTATCAAAAGCTTACTCTAAATCGTAGGTTAGAAAAACACTTTGGAATTGGGGCAGGAGATACTTATGGTATCTGGGGATTAAGCTTTAAAGCAAAGACTAATGATACTAGAGAATCAGCAGCGATAGAAATCATAGTAGATCTTCTGAAGAGAGGAGTAAACGTTAAGGTTTATGATCCTGAAGGGGCTCTTGATATGAAAGAAAGGTTAGCTGGAATGGAAGATATTGCACCATTGTTAAAAAATGTTGAATTCTTTTATCCTTATAAGGGCGACTCAAAATATGATCTTATTCCGGATATTGATGGACTCTTTGTTTTAACAGAATGGAATGAGTTTAGGCAGCCGGATTTTCATGAGTTGAAAACTAAAATGAAGAGGCCATTGATACTTGATGGCAGGGATCTCTACAATCCAGAACAGATGCAAGGGTTAGGATTTAACTACATCTGCATTGGTAATCCGGATGTGATACAGTCATGACTATATTAGTAACCGGTGGAGCCGGGTTCATAGGGAGCCACCTATGTGAGTATCTACTGAATAAAGGAGATGATGTTGTGTGTATAGATAATTTTTTCACTGGCAGGAAAGAGAATGTTGCACACCTTCTCTCTAATCCTAAGTTTGAAATTATAAGGCACGATATAACTCAGCCCTTATCAATCCATTGTGATCAGATCTATAATTTGGCGTGTCCTGCATCTCCTGTACATTATCAATTTAATCCTATAGAGACGACAAAAGCTAATACAGTCGGCGTAGTGAATATGCTTGAGTTGGCAAATAAATGTCAGGCGAGAATCCTCCAGACATCTACATCAGAAGTTTATGGTGATCCGACTGTTCATCCTCAACCCGAGAGTTATGCTGGTAGCGTAAATTGTATTGGGCCTCGTGCTTGTTATGATGAAGGTAAAAGGGTAGCGGAAAGCATGATGATGGATTACAATAGGCAATATAGCACAGATATAAAGATAGTTAGGATATTTAATACATATGGTCCGAGGATGGTCGAAAATGATGGGAGAGTAGTCTCTAATTTCATAGTCCAAGCTTTGAGGGATGAACCCATCACATTATATGGTAATGGAGATCAGACTAGATCATTTTGCTATATCTCAGACCTCATAGAGGTTATATATCTTATGATGAATAAAGAAGGATTTCAAGGTCCAGTTAATATAGGTAACCCTAACGAATTTACAATAAAGGAACTTGCAGACAAAGTCATAGCTTTAACTGGATCCAAGTCCAAGATAACTTATCACTCATTGCCTCAAGACGACCCGAGAAAAAGACAACCGGATATTACATTGGCAAAAAGGAAGCTGGGATGGGAGCCTACTGTACAGCTTAATAAGGGTTTGAAAAAAACTATAGAATATTTTCGAGGAGTAATATGAAAATACTAGTAACTGGCGGTGCAGGGTATATAGGCAGTCATACTGTAAGGGAGCTTCTCAAAGAAGGCTATGACGTTACGATTTTAGATAACTTAGAGAATGGTCATAAGGAAAGCATTCCTGAAGGTATAAAATTTGTAAAAATAGACTTAAGGGATGAGGACAACTTAGATAGGGTATTTGCTGAAGGTAAGTTTGAGGCTGTGATACATTTTGCAGCATATATTGAAGCTGGGGAATCAATGTTTAAGCCTTTGAAGTATTTTAATAATAATACAAAAAGTGCAATTAACCTTCTTTGTGCTATGTTAAATCACGGTGTTGATAAAATTATATTTTCTTCTACTGCGGCAGTTTATGGAGAACCCAAAGAGATTCCTATAACTGAAGAAACAGAAAAAAATCCAACAAACTATTATGGGGCAAGTAAATTAATGGTGGAACGGATTTTGGAAACGGTAGAGAAAGCAAATGGTATAAAGAGTATTAGTTTAAGATATTTCAATGCTTCAGGTGCCGGTTATGATGTAGGAGAGGATCATAGTCCGGAGACTCATCTAATCCCTTTAATATTGCAAGTACCTTTAGGAAAGAGGGAATCCATAAAGGTTTTCGGGACAGATTACCCAACGCCTGATGGAAGTTGTGTTAGGGATTATATTCATGTTATGGACTTGGCAAAAGCACATGTTCTAGCATTGAAAGCCTTATTTGACGGGAAAACAGGGAAATATAATTTAGGTTCTGGTGAAGGTTATTCTGTAAAAGAAGTTATAAGAATTTCAAGACTTGTAACTGCCCATCCCATCCCTGTTGAAGAGGTAGAGAGAAGGCCTGGTGATCCAGCAGTATTAGTAGCTTCTTCCGATAAGATAAAGAAAGAGCTGGGTTGGCAGCCCGAATATAATTTGAAACAAATTATCCAAAGTGCCTGGGAATGGCATAAGGCACATCCTCATGGCTTTTTAAATCATAAATATTAAATAGTCTTAATAATTTAGTGAGCAAGATGAGAATTTCCTTTATTATCCCGTGTTTATCAACAGCTGAAAGGTATGGGAAAGCTTTAGGTAAAGTAGGGCCAACCACAGAACCATTAGGCCCAGCTTATATCGCTGCTGCTATAAGAGAAAAAAGAAAAAATGATAAGATTACCATTCTAGATGCGGCTGTAGAAAATTATGGTATTAACGAAGTAAAGGATTATCTAATAAAAGAAAAACCTGATGTAGTGGGGGTTACCATCCTCACACCTATGTACCTTCGTGCAAAAGAAACAATATCTTTAATTAGAAAAACTCTTCCTAAAGCACAAATTGTTGTCGGTGGTCCCCATGTGACCATATTTCCCAAACAAACACTTGAGGAAAATCAGGACGTGGATTATGCAGTAGTTGGAGAGGGTGAACACACCTTTGTCGAACTTCTTGATGCTTTAGATAATAAGAAAAGTCTAGGAAATATTTTAGGATTAATTTATAGGCTAAACGATAAGATTTTAATTAATCCTCCACGCCACTTTATTAAGGATTTAGACCAAATTCCTCTTCCTGCAAGAGACTTGCTCCCCATGGACAAGTATAGGCCAGCACCTACTTATTATCTTCAACTGCCAAGCCATATAGTACTTACTTCAAGGGGTTGCCCGTTTCAATGTTCATATTGTTCCAAGGTATTTGGACAGACATATAGATTTCATTCTATTGGTCGAATTATGAAAGAAATAAATATCTTGATTAATGATTATAATGCCAAAGAGATAATATTTAGAGATGATACCTTTACAATAAACAAAGGGCATGTTAGGAAACTATGCAAAAGGATTATAGATGAAGGTATTCATAATAAAATAAGGTGGACTTGTATGACAAGGGTCAATCTTGTAGACTTGAAGCTTCTCAAACTTATGAAAAAAGCTGGTTGTTGGAGTATACACTATGGTGTAGAGTCTGGGTCACAGAGATTGCTTGACTTAATTGGCAAAGGGATAATTTTATCAGAAGTTCGCAATGCAGTAAAATGGACTAAGACTGTAGGAATAGAAGTTAAAGCATTTTTCATGATAGGATTACCTACAGAGACAGAAGAAGAGACTCAAGGAACAATAGATTTCACAAAAGAACTTGATCCTGATTGGATACAGGTTACAATAACAA
Source organism: Candidatus Woesearchaeota archaeon (assembly GCA_964621125.1). Classification (GTDB taxonomy): domain Archaea; phylum Nanobdellota; class Nanobdellia; order SCGC-AAA011-G17; family GW2011-AR17; genus CAZUKZ01. Next base: position 17,331 of record CAZUKZ010000002.1, on the reverse strand, counting down.
CTCCCTACCCTGGCACAAAGTTATATGACATAGCAAAGAAAGATGGTACATTAAAATCATTCAAATGGGAGGATTACCAAACATGGGCGGGTTGGGCAAATAAAGAATTAGTTTATACTCCTAAGGGAAGGGATTCCAAAGAGCTTAAAATTTTACAGAAAAAAGCAATGCGAGATTTTTATTTTAGACCACAATTTGTTTTAAGACAACTCAAGTATTTAAGGTCATGGGATAGAACTAAAACATATCTGTTAGGAGCATTAGCTCTGGCAAAGAGTATGTTTGATAAATAAACTCAGAAAAACTTCTTTGACGCCTTTGCAAAGGCAGTAAATGCATGGTTATACACATGGCTTTTTATTCCTCGGAAATCTGATTTTTTTAAGTTCTTAAGTAAATCTTTCTTTCCAGAAAATGATTCCATAATTACATAAGCATTACCAACTTCTTTAGCAGTGTGTGCATCAGACCCAACAGCCATCGCCGTCCCATTCCTCCAGGCCTCTTGATAGGCAAAACGGTTGAATCTTTGTACAAGCACCCTTGAATTAAACACCTCTACTATATCATGTGGAAAATTCAATCTCCTTATAGATTCTTTTCTAAAGAAATCGAAAGGGTGTGGGACATACACTAATCCATCCTGTGCTTTGATTCTTTCGATAGTTTCGATGACACTCAGCCCTGCAGGGATCTCTTCATTCAGGAATAATCCAATCAATTCTCCGCCTTGAGTATTAATCTCTTCTCCTACAATGCAAGAGCCGTAAGTTCTTTTATACTGCAATGCTCCTTTTATAGTATTGTGGTCTGTTATGCAGGGGAATATTCTTTTCTTGACACAGATTTTTTTCAGTACCTTCAATGGTGTAAGGCAATCCCTTGAGTGTTTTGTATGTACATGGAAATCTATCCTTAACATCTTAAAATAAAGGGATTTGAATGATGTTTTTATATTTTCTGTATATTTGAGCCTCCTAACGGAGTTTATTTGTTTTTCAAATCTAATGCTTTTTGGATAGCAACCTCGATTTTATTCCTAAGGCCTAGGGCCTTGGACCTTTCAAATAGGGCCAGAAATTCTAGAGCTTTCCTTCTCTTTCCTAGTATTGGTGAGTTTGTGATGTTAGTCATATGCCAATTATTTAGGCTTTGAGAACTAAGTAATTTTTCAATGATATCTTTATAGAATTGAGTATTGTTTATAATGTCTGGGTTGTTAGTCTCATACCTTGGTTTGATTAGTGTGATAAGTTTTGTTGTTTTCTTGGAGAAGGGTTTTAAGAGTGGGATGATATGTTCTAAAGATGCAAAACTGACATCTACTACTATTATGTCGAAGGGAGGCAGGTCTAAGTCTTTTATAACTTTGTAGTCCGTTCCCCCCATATCTTTCACCTTCTTATTTGACTGAAGTCTCAATCCTAAGAGGTTCCTCCCTTTTTCTAGTGCATAAACTTGCTTTGCTCCATTTTGTAATAAACAATCTGTAAATCCTCCTTTGGATGCCCCTATATCAAGACAGGTTTTTCCTACAACGTTAATCTTAAAATCTTTTATAGCTTTTTCAAGTTTGAGCCCTCCTCTTGACACATAAGGACAAATGTTTTTTAAGGATATTTTAGAACTGATTTTAACTAGGGTTGAAGGTTTAATTATTTTTATACCATTGACTTGGACATAGCCTAAACGTATGGCTAACTCTGCTTCCTTTAATGTTAAAAACAATTTTTTCTCTATTAATAATTTATTCAAAGAGATATTGCTTGACATATTTTATTAATTACCTGGAATGGTTAAAAAAAGTTTTGCTTTTATTGCTCAAAACTAGTACCTTTTAAATAGTTTTCCCCAAGGAGATTTCATAAATTCTCTAATTCTCCCTCTTCCAATAGTATTATGCCAAAGATAGTCATGATAGAAAGCAGAACCAAAAACACAACCCTTGAACAAGCCTGTATGGAATAATAAAGGTTCAACAAAACTTAATAGTCCTTTTCTAAAAACTTGATCAAAGAATATTACTGGGCTTTTTCCTGTACTGAAATTAAAATTAACATGAGAAATATCGTCCCCCACAACTTCAATCTGATCAACATCTCCACAGCCTAGTCCTTGATCATGTGCAATCTTAATAAAAGGTATTTTCATAGGATCAAAGCCCATCATCCTTGCAGCAATAGCATCTATCGCAACTTGATCACCCGAAGCCAGAATATAGTTCTTGATTTTAGGAATCATTGTTCTAGGGCCATTCCCATTTCCACAGACAGTACCATCCATTACTGCAAACATTCCTGGATGTATCTCCTTTTGGATAGACAATAAATCAACTAATACTTCATGAATTTTTTTATGACAATGGTGCCTACGTTCGGTTATGAGCCCGCCAAAAGCATTTTTTAAAGCACCAGTCATAGTTGTGTGCCCATGACACTTAACTGTAGGCAGATGGCATATATTTTTTCCAATAAACATTTGAGGAATTTTATGGCCATCAGGATAAATTTTATCTAGGGCCTTCATTTCTGCTTTAGGTTTATAATCTATCCATTCTACCTCCGTCAGAGGTTCATATTCTAATTCATATTTTTTTAAAATTGGTAGCCATTTGTTTCCCTTAGCTCCTTTCCATACATCAGTAACAACCGTCTTATTTTCGACCGGGTGAATATGGTAGCCCTTTTCCTTAAGTTCTTTAACAACTCCTTCTAATTGCCAAGGTTCTGTTGAACAGGCTGGATAATATAAGCTCCAAGAAAGGTTTAGTTTAAGTATCAATTCTTGAGATTGAGGAAGAAATTTTTTATAGTCTGCCAGATTCATCAGTTTAGAATAATCTCTCAAGATACAATCTGGCCTAGTTTTTAATACAGCTACTCTTACCATAAAAAATAAGATAAAAAGAAGTAAGTTAAAAAGATTACGGTTCTAGATAGATAGTTACAGGCTGCAATGATTCCTCATAAGCAAAATTGCTTAAGGTTATTGATAATTCACTGGCTTGCTTGCCTAGATTGGCAACATCAATATTGGATACTGTACAGTCAATTTCCTTCTTTCCTGTATCTGTAGATAGAGTTGCTTGGCCTTGCCTTTCACAAGTTATAGGATAAGCTCCTTTGACAGTGACCTGTAATGTTTCTCGTGGTCTTTTGCCGTGATACTTAAAGCATTCCGACATACCGTTTATGATAAGTCCGCTACCCTTGTCCTCTACTGTAATCTTGAACTTTAATGAACCCTTGTTTGTTGCTTTGTCAACTTTGACAACTCCTTGCGTAAGCTTGGTGACTTGTACCCTGGATGGTGGGTTCGATCCTTTTGGAAGGTTTGTCCCTACATTTTTCACTATATCTGTATAAAAGAGATTAGCCTTAGCTTTCACAGGCACTTCATAGCAATATTTTCCCGTAATAACTTTAGATATTTTAGCCGAAAGGTCACCTACGTACTTCACTGGCCCTAGATCTATCTCTTCAGTTGTTGTTCCACCTGTTGTGGTATCGATTGCATCTAACTTAGTCGCTGATACTTCTTTTGCTCCTGTAAAAAAATTGGATATAGCAGCATCTCCAGTTAGCCTTATTTTGACTTTCCCGGCAGATATGTCTTCTGTCAGCCTATTTGTCAACTCGACTGTTATTGGGATATTTTCATTTTTTGAATATGTATCTACAGAAGATGAAGTTGGCGCATCTTTTGCAAAGCTAGCTCCAACAGCTTGGCTCCCTGTATACTTATAGTATCCTGTAGGTGTTGTAGTTTGTGTTCCGCAACCAGCAATGAACAGGACAATTAGTAGTAAGATGAATGATTTTAGACCTAATCTCATAAATATGACCTCCTTTAAGTTACTATTTATTCTATTATACATCTTTATAATTCTTTCGTTAGATGGTTTTCTTCACTTTAAATATATTTGAGTCAACAGTCTCAAATGCATAATTAAGTTCGACCTCTACATTAGGCTGATAATTTTCATTTGGTAAAAGATATTGGCCTGAACCATCAAACAGGCTCAACCCCGATCCCCTACAGATGATGGTCACTTGATTGGTGCTGTCAAGCTTCTGTGGATTACAAACCATACTTACTAATGGCATATTTTTAACCCTGGCGTATATTAGACTTTTGGGTTTTGTCTGTGGTACGCAGAGGTCATTGATGTTTTCCTTATCGATTATTCTTCCTTTAGATTGTTGCTCTATAACGATGGTAAGTATAATAGAGAATGTGTTTCCTGGTTCTGGATTAAGTGATTGTTTAACTGATTTTATTTTTAATGGTCCGCTTGTGGTTGACATGAGCTTTTCTACCCCTTTGCTGCTTCCCACTTCAATCGTGCACCCAGAAGATCCATATATATCTTTTTTCAGGCACAGTTTAACTTTACCTTTTGTTTGGTAATTGAATCTTGTGATTGCAGTTATGGTGAAATCTGCCTCTTTCTGATCTTTATCTAAGGTTATAGTATAGCTAGGAAATGTTATGTCTTCTGATTTGAACACAACATCTTCATATGTCTTTTGAGGGAATATTTGACAGTCACAACCAGAGAACCCTCCAAAGATACTCTTATCTAGGCCTGAAACACAAATAGAACCTTTTGGTTTTTTATAATCTCCTGAATTAGTAACTCTTATCACTGGAGATAATTTTTTATATTCCTCATATACAATTCCGGATGATTTAGGATATGCTATTGTAGTATCTACTGCGTTCGAACTACCATAGTTGATGCTAATGCCTCTTTGTGCTGGTGAAGGCATAAATGGGAGCTTATAGATCCATGTACATCCACTGATAAAAACTAGAAGTATTAATAATACAGCGATTTTTTTCATTTTTTTGCTCCTACTTCTTTGACAGTCAGTACCGCTTTTTGAGGTTCAATATCATAGTAGTATGAAAAGTCAACTTTGTAATTTTGGGTTAAGTAATTTCCAGTTCCGACAAACCCATCTTCTACATTCAACCAGCATGTGAAAGCCATTGATTTTGCTATACCTAATGTTATTTGGTCTTTGATTTTTGAATCTACGATGTATTCAACATACTTGCTTCCACTTCTCCTTTCGATGAAAGGGCAATCCATATTTGGATTTTTTGATATCTTTTGGTTTATGGTGACTCCTTTAGGGAGGTATAGGATGAAATTATTTACTTGGGTCATATTACCATCCCATTTGTTATCAATAGAAATTCCTATTATCGGATTTTCTGTTTGGCTGAGTATTACTGGTTGCCTTTGACTATACCTGGCCGCCATTCCGACTGCCACAGGCTCTCCTTTATATTTCACAGAGATTGGTTGTTTCTCTTGAATCTTATAATACTTGAAAAAATGTGAAGAAAACTCATCAGGTTTCATCTTCTTGTAAGGGTCAAGCAAGTCTTTCACTTTTTGTGTTGTGAAATAAACTTTAAGCGTGGCACCTTTTGTCTCAAAAGGGAATCCGACTCTCCCTTCAATCTCTACTTTCCCTTTCAAACCTTTTGTATGTTTGCCTTCAATTCTGCAATAAGCACTCTGATCGATTGCTCCTCCATAGGCAACTAATGGATTTTTCGGGATGATTGTGCCATGTATTGTCTTCTTGTCTTTATCTTTGAGGGAGCATGATAGGTTTATAGGTAGGACAGATACATCTACATTTTTAAGTTCAAGGCCAAACGGCACTTGTATCATAGATCCTTGGACGACATTATCGACAGAAGCTGAAAAGCTATTGAATATCACGCCTTTCTTTGTACTTTTAGTGTCAGTGTCTGTCTGCCAGACATTTCCAATTTTTTGTATCCTTGCACCCCAATAGGAGGGGTTGATATAAGTTTTTGCAGACGATACCAAATTAATAGCCTTACCGATTGTAGTTTGTCCATCGGAAGATTGTGACCATCCGTAGGCATAGATACCAAGGACTATAATAAGTATGATGAATATTAGTCCTAAGATGTTTGATAGGATTACGAAATCTTTTGGGATTAATCTTCTTATATCAAAACCCTTATATTCTTTCTCATGCTTTTTAACTATAACAACTTGTTCATTCTTAGCCATGATAACCTCTTTTACAGATTAAACAATAATTTTATTAATATTAAAACTTTCTGTTTTATTATATATGGCATTACCTATTTGCGTAGAGGCTTTTGTAAGATTATTCTTTGTAGTCATAAAGCTAGCCATTGAGAACTGGTTCTGGGCAATAAGTATACTCGTTATAGGTTTTGTCTTCTATAAGAGCAAGTTTTTGGTTGGTGCGCTTGGGTCATTTGTAAATATTCTTGAAGACTTACTATCTGGATTACAGATATTTAGTGGAGGGGTGTTGAGCGTGTTAGGTGGTTTGTTAGCTGCTGCGACATTGTCATCTATACTTGGGCTGTTATGGGGGTTGATGGTATTAACTTCTCCTGCAAATCTGGTATTAAAAATTATGGCCACCCCATTCTACATTGTGCTTGGTGCTTTGTGGGGTTTAGTACCTTTACCTTTACCATTAAGTTTAGTGATATCCTATTTGTTCAAAGACAAGAATGTATCTAACATTGTGTGTTTGGTTCCTATTGTAGTGGTAGTAGCCCTTAGTCTGCTCGGTGTAGATTTCTTCTGTTCATGGCTCAATTTTGCTCTGAAGACTTTGTCATCTTAGAATCCATTGATAAATTTGAAGATCTTTATGAAAGCTCTGATTCTATTTGTCCTGGATCTTTTGATTGAAAGATTTGGCCCTATCATGGTATACTTGTTTGTTTGGGTATCTAGTATATAGGTCTCTATCTTTCCGTTATCCTTTTTCCTGACCAACTTCAAGTCATAAGGCCTTGGATGGAACCCTTCAGCATGTTGTTCATGAAATACTGATCTCATCTGTTTGATATTATCTGAGTAGTAGGTTCCAGCTGTAAAAGTAGCAACACCAAGAATTACTGTAGTAATTTTTTTCATCATTTCACCCCCTTTTATGTTTTTTTTTGGTATGAACTACTATTTATATCCTTGTCCGGCTTTTGCGGAAATTAATTCTTAGGGGTAAGCTTTATAAGGTGTTATTCCATCCTTTTAATCAGTCATGAAAAGAGGGCAGGTTACATTATTCATAATTTTGGGTATATTAATTATTTCAGCTCTAGCTCTCACTTTATATTTCAAAGAAGAGATAAGTGAGGCGTTTGGCTTCGCTGCAAAGCAGGAGTCTATAGCTGTTTCTAAAGAAGCCAAAAAGATGCAGGGCCTTGTGAAAGGATGCCTTAAGCAGACTGTTGAAAAAGGGATAATTACGATTGGGAAGCAAGGCGGGAAAAATGCGGTTACTCGAGGTTATTCAGATACTAAGTTCAACACCAATTATTTGTATGCTAACAACAGAAAAAGATTTTATAGGCTATCAGATTTGGAGAAAGAGCTAAGTACTTTTATCGATAGGTCGATTGGAACTTGCATGCAAAGTTCAAAGATAATGACAAAACCTAAAACTCAGGCGAAGATAACAAAGGGCCAAGTAACATTGACAACAGATTGGCCTATCACTGTGGAATTAGGAAAGACTAAAGAGACATTGTCTGTATTCAAACAGGATGTAAAAGTGAACTTGGATAGCTTATATTCAGTTACTAATTCAGTTTTGGATGAGGTAGCAAAAGAAGAGCTTTGTGTTTCATGTATCGCAAGGCATGGAGAACTGAAGAATATAGATGTGGTGGTAGATGTTGTTGATGACAAGATGCTATTCACCTTGGAGGATGCTCAAACTATTCTGAACAGTACAACGCCGAAGATGATATTTGCTGTAAATAAAAAATGAGAAGGATTATTACATTAGGATTGGTAATGTTGCTCCTAGTGGGAATTGTTTTGGCGCAAGATATAGGCAATTGCGGAGATTTTCATGTCAAGCCTTTGCTTGGGAAAATAGATGGCAAATGCCAGATAGATTCGAGTACAGTGCTTATACAGTCTACTAAGAAGGATTTCCTTGGTGGGACAAGCTACGCAAGAAGTGCGCACTCGGTTAAGGGGACTTTTGACCCTAAGACTCAAATTATAGAGGGTAAGTCTACTAAGGACTTTGGGTTTTGGTGTGGGGCTTTTCCTTCAGAAAATACGACTTTCAAATGCGATACAAAGACTGATACTTTGGTAGAGGTGGATGGTTCTGTTCATACAGATATTGAAAACCCTCCGATTTATATCAAAAAAGGAAAATATATGCCTCAAAAGGATGGCATGATTAGTCTGCAAGGGGAAGGGAGTATTTTCGGATTGAACTTAAGCGGTAATGTGAAGACTAAGAAGGATAGTTGTGAATATGATCTAGTTTCAGGTCAGATCAAGGATTCATATTTAACTGTGAAAGGATCAGGACTGAAATATATACAATGCGGATGTAAAGCTAATTCTGGAAACTTTGTCTATAACTGTGAAAAGATTGTGTCTAATGGAAAGACAGAGATTAAGCTAGATAAATTTAACGCAATCATCGATTCGGATATTAAGGTTAGGACAGAAAATTCTCGGTCCATACTCTCAGAGAAATACCTGGAGATTGGAGAAAAAGGTAAAACTACAGTTACACAAGGTAATCAAAAATTAACGTTTTCAGACAATAAAATTTCATTGAATTCAAAAAAAGCCCCTACAGCTGACTTGAAGATTTCATACTCAGGTATGGCAGTGAATAATGTCTGTACAGAAGAAGGCTGTACCACAATTGTGGGTAGTTGTTCTGATATGGATGAAACAGAACTTAAGTTGATTAATTACTATAAGGATAATTTGTCTATAAAGACAAGTAATATCCTTGCACAGAAAAACCAGAGCTGTAAACCCTCGTTAGTGATAAATTATCCTATGCCTAAAAATAGTGCATCACAGGTAGTTTCACTTAAAGTAGGACCAAGCAGTGGAAATAAAAAGAACATGCAGAAGTATCAAGACAAAGAGGTTTTTTTGATATCAACAAATGAGCATTGGACAGATCTTTTAAGGCTGGTTCCTCTTGTCATGTGGGATGGTACAGAAAACTGCCATAAGTCTCATGGAAAATGCGCTTATCCTTTGATGTTGTACCAACAGGATGGTACTGTTACGGATTACGAATCTCCAGAATTATTCATAAAACAGTACGGTGCGACTAAATTGACTAATTTTAAGTATAAAAGTTCAACAAAAAAATTGGCTTTATCTAAAGCATCTGAAGTAAAATATTATAGTTATAAGAATTACTTAAGCTATTGGAAAAGCTATGATACTGTTATAGTTTCAGAGGTGGATTACAGTGCAGCGATACTTGCAAGCATATATGCGGCTAAATTGAATGTTTTCACATCAGACACAAATTTGCACAAGTATATTTCAGGAAAGAAAGTCATAACAGTAGGATTTGTGTATTTGGCTGATGTTTATGAGAAGAATGCTAATCTTAAGAAACTTCAGGATAAGCTGTTTCCTAATACCAATAAAGCCCTTTTGATAAATCCTAATGATATCGATCAGACGAAAGGATGTGATCAACTAGGGCTTAATGCCGGTAAGACAAAAGCGATTAATTTGAAGAGATCTTATTGCAGTAATTCTGTATTAGCTCCGTTATTAGCCTTTGCCAAGAATGAACGGATAATTTTTGCGCAATTTGAACCACTTCCAACGTTGCCTGAAGACTCTAAGAGGCGGGCATATTATGCGGAAACAAAGAAAGCAGTTTCAAAAGTCAAGACTGCCTTGAAAAGGGATACTGGGAAATATAAATATCTTACAATTCTCGCCTCACCACGGGCAATACCTATGAAAACAGCAGACCTAAAATATGGCAAGGGAATTCCTACAGTGGATAGGCAATTGGCAAACATGAAGAACATCCCAAGCCTGGGAAGAATATACGGAGTTTCAATATCTGATGTTTCGAGCTATCTTGCTAGATCTATTTTTTTCACTAATAGCTATAACACATTGATCCAGAAAGTTAAGAACACAGTGTTCTCATTTGATGATAATTTGAGATGGAAATATTATACTATACCTATAATGAACAATCTCAAGAGCCAAGGTATAAAGACAAGATGCATTTACCATCCTATGTATGATGATGATTTGGAAGATAAGAAAGCGATGCCTCTTTTGAAAAAATTGGGGTGTGAAGAGTCAGAAGGTTATACTAGAAGGTGGAAAACAGAACATCCAAGTACAGATTGGTTATTGGAATCTGACAAGTTCAGCAATTCCGATATTATCTACTCAGATGGCCACGCTTTATCCTATGGTGGATTTGATATATTGGGTCATGCACAGAAATTAACTCAGTTCAACTCAGCTTTTTCTGTGATTGCTGCATGTAATACAAACAATTATTACCATTTAGGGGTTGAGCATTATAAGAGTTATGGTAAGCTTGATCGTTATCTTTATGGGGCCTTCTTTCTGAGAAGGGGGGGTATAGGATCAATTGGAGCAATGGAAACAGCCATGCCTGATGATGGTTTATCCATAAGGGAGGGTTATGGGGAGGACATAATGAAAGCTCTCTTAAATGATCCTAATATTGGAAGAGCCTTAACATACACATATTCTAGTGATCCATATTCATATAAGAGGGGTTGTTCATGGAAAGTAAGACCTATTTATTATCCTTTTGAGCTTTTAGGGGATCCAACAATAAACTTGAATTTCAAACCTATTCCTCAAAAGATGTATGTGAGTTATTACTCTGGTATAAGGGGAGGTAGTTATAGGGCTATGGATATTTTTTCAAGTGGCAGGTTCTTAAGATTTAACTTAGACAGTCCATATGGAACTCAATATTTCAAAAAGGCGAAGGTCAAATTCAAGACTTTAATTGGTGGAACAACAGTTCAGGAAAAGAGCGTATCTTGTTCTAGGGCTTCATACTGTGTTGGTGTCAAGAACCAGAAAAGGCCCTATAGCTGCAGTACATATATTCGGTTGAATCCAGGATTCTATACTTGTGAGATAGAAAGTGGTGGTATAACAGAACAATGTCCTTTCTTTTTTGAAGTGAAATCGAAATTTAGAGGAGAGTCTATGGAGCTTTACAAGACATATAAGTTCGAGGATAAAAGTCCATATGGGTTGAGGGACTACGTGACGGCAGAAGTAATCTTTTCACACAAGAATGCGAATCATATAACTTTTGCTACTGTTTCAGCCAAAACTTCAAATGGGGTAGAGCTTGCAAGATGGCCTTCTATGAAATGCAAAGCAATATCAAAGACACAGAAGAAGTGTTATGGCTATCTTTATTTAAAGGAGGGTGGTAAAGTTCGTATAACGGCAACAGCATATGATTGGAAGGGTAACACAGTCCCAACAAGTAAAACGTTGGATATAAAGACGTTAGGGTTTAGGTCTACGTCTCCAAGTAATATTTATACCTGTACAAATAAGCCTATTACAGTAAAAGGACGTTTTTCAAGTCCATTTGGTGGTGGAAAATATTGGTTTGAGATTAAGGATATATATTTGAATAAGATTACGCCAACTGGAAAATCTTCAAAGTGTGGCTATACTAATCAAAATCGAGTATATGACTGTGAATCATCTTTCAAGCTAAGTAGGCCTGGATTATATCATGTCATTTTTAGAGCTACAGATTCAAAGGGTTCAAAGATATCAACATCTGTCACGCAAGTCAATGTGGGTCAGGACTTTGGTACAGAACTCTATATCAGTCAATTTGTCACACCAAAAATTCCTAGATTGGTTCAAGATGGTACAAAAATTGTGCTTAACAAGGATGTGATGATTACAGCCGCTTTAAGGGCATGTGATGGGGTGGGGGATGGGTTTAAGAATATGAAAATTCAAGTAGTAGATACGGCAACTAACACTCAAGTTCCTATAAAATTGGTAAAGCAGTACTATGGTGATCTTAGTAAGCTTACTTACGGCACTAAGATAGCATTCACCAAATTCAAGAAAGAAGGCAAGTACAGGATTATAATGAAGTATACAGACAAAAATGGTATGGGGAAAGGTTTTTCTAGGGTATTCAATGTTGAAAGATGATGTGTTCTTTAGGCAATTTATTTAAATATCCTCATGTTCTTAATTGATTATGATAAAAAGGGGTCAGGTAACACTTTTTGTAATATTGGGGATTATCCTTCTATCTATAGTTTTAGTTATTTTGTATATAACAACACAGACTCAACAGATAGATATTTTGCAGGAGAAATATCAATTAAGATCATTGACAGAACAAAGTAAAGAGATTGTAAGTATCTTTGAAAGTTGTACAAAGAGATTATTACAAGAGGGGATATTATACACTTCAATTAGGGGGGGGTATTATGTTCAGCCTCCTACTTCTGTTGTATATGCTAATGGTTTCATACCTCTTTACTTAAATGCGAAGAAGGAAAATGTCCCTAGCCTTTCAACAATAGAAAGCAGTATAGCTACATATGTAGAAGAGAACATTGATAAATGTTTGACAGGTGATAATGCGAAAATTCAGGTAACTAAAGCTGGCAAGCCAAAAGCGTCAGTTAAGGTAAAGGCTAAGGGGACTGAGCTTTTATTGAAGGCCCCTATATTAATATCTGAAGATAAACTGAAAACGAAGATGTCGGTCTTTAGAGTGAAGACTGAATCTGATTTAAAAGAAGCATATAATAGTGCGTTGGAACTATATGGGGTCCAAAAAAAAGCAGATCAGGATACTTTTCTTAGTGAATTAAATTCATTTGCTTTCAATAAAAAGATTAATTTTTATCTAGATGTCCATAATGGCACTGTTTTATATTTCATTAAGTACAATAAAACTAGACTCTTGAATAAGGAGCTAGTATTTGCTTTTGGGATTAAGATGTTAATAACAAGTAACGACACTCTTGGATTAGACCTTAAAGGAATAACTGGTGAAGATGATTTGTTTAAGGAAGAAGAAAATAAGAGCAGTCTAGAGTTATCAGGGGATGAAGCGGTAGTTCAAGCTCAGAAAACTATTAACAGTACAGAAGTATTACAGATTTTAAAGGAATTTAACGAGGTGAAATATGAAGTATAAATTTATGTTTACCATATGCATCTTGATAATGGTCTTGCTTCCTTCAGTTTTGGCTAAGGAGATGGTTGATGGTACCAGAAGCATAAACTACTCTAATGATCACTTCAGCAAAACTAGTCTTATCTATGAATCTACAAGACCTTCCTATTTCAAGATCGGTCTTGGATATACTGGCGGAAGGAATGACCAGGACAAAGTTCTGGCATTGAAATTTACGAAAAATGGAAAAGATATAGGGCTCCTATCTCACGGAAAAACAGAAAAAATTAGTGCTATTCCTTCAATTAAGCTACCTACAGGGACAAGAGTATTGAAGCATAACAATAGGAAGGCCCAATTTGAATATCCTGATGCAAATGTCATTATTACATCTGATAAGTTAGGGATTTGGAAAACCACTAAAAGGGTTAAAAGTGGGGAAATAAAAGAACTTGAAATTTGGCCATATGCTAATTCTGTTTTTGAACAAAATGGGTTTAGGATAAGATGTGCAAATCCTAAGAAAATTTGTATGAATTTTAGGGTAAGAGAATCGCCGGCAGGCATTCAAACTTCTTATTTAAATGTTTTCTCTAAAGCGTATATTTATAAATTAAAAAATGGAAGGGAAGATAAAAGTACAGGGAGACTGATAAGTTCTGTTAATGGCTTGGTGGTACATAAGTCTAGTAAAAGGGGAGATTTGATTCTGACTGGCGTACCAACAACAACAAAAGCTCAATATGGGAAATTAGGAAATGTTTCATTCAAAAAACTAGGGCGAGGTTTTGTAAGATATGAAGAAAAGTTCAAAGCCCAATCATTAAAAGTACTTGGAGCAAATATAGCTGTCATAGAATATCCAGATCAAACATTATTTGAGGTGATGAAATCTGGTACTGGCAAAAAAAGATTTATCCAGATTTACTCTAAACAAAGAGCAGTTTTGCAGTTAGAAAAAGGGGATTTAACAATATATAAGAAACTAGGAAATTATGTTTCTGCACAATTATCAAACAAAAACGTAGCTTTCATATCAGATAGTCAGATCAAAATCTCTTTACCTGGAAAAATTAAAAATCCTGTAATAAAGGTTATAGGTCATGAAAGTGACTATCTTTCTTTGAAAATTGACAAGATTAGAAGTCCGGCAAAACTTTATGCTGGGATATATGGGAAATCTGGAAAATTGACCTTTTCAGTTTATGGTGTAAAAGTCAGGGGAAGCCAATACCCTTGGCATGAGTATAAAGTCTCTTTCGATATCTCTATATGGAAAGATGGAAAGTATTGGAGACAAGAATGCGATGCTAAGACTTATATCTGTAAAGTAAATGGAGAGAAAACATATAATGGTATAAAAATACAAAAGTGTGGTATGACTAGTTGGTGTGGCAAAGGGCAAATCTGTAGGGGGGGGTTATGTGTCTATGATGGAAAGGGATGTAAACCATATAGTATTCAGGGTTCACCGGACACTAAGCTTGATATAATTGTCTTGGGTGATGGTTATAATGATGAAGCAGAACTAAGGAAAAGAATCCAAAAATTGATCTTGGATGGCTCATTTCAAATAAAACCTTTTTCAAAATTTAAGGACATATTCAACATACATTATTTTCTGTTAAAGAAAGGGCAAGTACTTCAACAGATCAAGGCTAAATTTGCAAGCACTAATAGTCCTAGAGATGTTTATGCATATTTAGCAAAAACGCAAGACTGTAATGTGGCAGACCACAGTATTATCATATCAATGGATAAATTTGTATCTTATGCGATTGGTAATGAATTGGTAGCTTTATCTGATAAACCTGCCAAATTCAAAACTTATTCGACGAAGGCATATTTGCCCCTGACAATGACCCATGAATTGGGTCATTCAATAGGATATTTAGATGATGAATATTTAGTATTGAAGAGTTCTAATTTGAATTTTTATACGGGTGTTAATTGTGTGACGAGCAAAGAGGAAGCACTAAGAAAATTTAAAACTGCACAGTTTAAAGGTTGTGGTGGAACGTGTGATGAAAAATGTAAAAATTACTTTAGGCCTTCTAATAACTCTATAATGAATTACTATTATTATTCGAATCCCGAAGCTAGGAAATTCAATGAATATAGTAAAAATGAATTAATCAAAAAATTATCGAGGTATTCATAATGAAAAAATTGATAATCTTAATCATATTAGTTTTGGTATTCTCTTTTTCAGTATCAGCAATGCATTACAGCATACTCTTAAAACAGGATTTTAAAACGAAGACTTTCTCAACAGAAGAAATATCTTTAGTTGCGGTAGGACCTGATAGGAAATTGATGCCTGATAAAGGATACAATGCAATAACTTTGGCCTTTAATCAATCACGGTTGGACTCTCTGAATTTTTCCACTAAAGTCTATGACACCTACAAAGATGTTATCTTCGTAAATTTGGATATCCCTTATTATGCCTACGCAAAAGAGGTTAGAATTTACAATTCAGAAGAAAGACTAGCTCATACGATAGACTTATCAGAGTACGCAACATGTGACCAGGACATGTTCTGTGACATGGATGAAAATATCCTAAATTGTCCTGATGACTGTTCAAAGAAAAGCTTGATAGAACCAATAATTGCAAAAAAAACCGTTAAAGATATTCTTCCTCAAGTTACAAAAGAAAAGCCAACAAGCAACACTGCCATAGTCATAGGCATTATCATACTTTTAATAGTACTAATAGTCCTGATAATCCGTTTAAGAATAAAGAAGACTTAGACATATCTTACAATTGTGACAGGAGTCCCTTCTTGGGAAATGTTATACACTAAAGCTATATCTTTATCTTCCAAGGCCACACAACCCGCCGTCCACTTTCCATTCCGCACCCCGCCACCATGTATGCATATGTCGTAACCTAATCTTGTCAACTTCCGGGTCTTACCAGACTTAATGGCTCTTTTTATCTTTCTATATTCTCTCCTATTGATAACTTTTCTTCTTAATCCAAGCTTTGCATCCAAGATATTGGGATAATCTAAGTACAAGGAGAGAAAGTATTCGCTTTTGTAATTCTTCCATATAACTTTTCTATCTCCAGGGTGTCTACTTTCAGGTGTACGTAGGTCATTCTTTCTTCTCTTGTTACCTAGTCTAATGCTAGTGGCTATAGGATAATCTAATATGACTCTACCATCCATATACAGCTTAAGGTTTTTGTCAAGTTTGTTAACAACTATTGCTGGCTTACCATTCTTACTCATATCAATTGTCCTTGCAACAAGGTCTTGGTTATACCTGGAAAGTTTACGGCTTTTACGGAAAGCCTCTGCCCCCTGAGGCAATGTGGAATATGCGGCTAGAGCTGCTAAACCTGTGATAAATTCTCTCCTGTCTATTTTGTCCTGCCCCATAGGATAGAGGCGAAATATATTCATATATAAATCTAACTCTTTCTTATGAAAAATCCTACAGCTAATATGTTCTCCTTTCCGTATCCTCCGGAAAAACAGCATGTTTTTTTCAACAAGGCATATTAAGTATACACAAAAGAACGGAAACTATGAAAAAGATATTGAAATATGCAATGGTTACTGGTGCTATGGCTGCATCAGCAATAGTGGGGGACCACATGGACGTAAATGACAAGGCCATATATCCTATAGTGTACAAGGATGTCTTGGTTGCTGAGGACTCATATCAAAAGCCTTTCGATCTGAAGAAGCGTTATGTAATGAATCAAGACGGTTTTTTAGAGGTGTGGGTCGGAGACGAAAGATTCTTCAAGGTCAAGAAGGGTCTGAAGGTGAATGATAAGAGTCTTGAAAGCCTTTTGAAGGAAAAAGGAAATATAATCTGGAAAAGGACAAAAAGGGAAGGAAAAAGGATTCTTATGGACTTTAAGGAATGGTACAGTGGGGTGCTAAAATGAGGCTTAAGCAGATTGTGAAGTATGCCTTGGTATTTGGGGCAGGCGTTGTGGTTGGAAGCAATGGGTGTGATTTGGATGGGCAGGCCTTGAGCTCTTATCAACCCGTACAGGAGACTTATCAGAAGAATGTCCAAGAGGCTGGCGGCCTTTACAAGAAGGTTTCTAAGTTATAGGTAAACCTTCGGAACTAGTTCAACAGGATCAAGTTCAAAAGAAGTGTCCACGAATTTAGAAATTTCAGCATGAGATTCATCCATTACAGCTTGAAGATCTCTGTTGTCAATTCCCAATACCTCTTCTTTAAGATTAGTGTATGTAGTGAGCAGTGTACGCCTCCCATTAGCGGTTGCTGCTGCAAAACCATAGCTTCCGCAAGTCACTATCAACCCAGTTGTTGTTACAGGCCATAAT
>CAZUKZ010000001.1:41570-70804 GCA_964621125.1 Candidatus Woesearchaeota archaeon | reverse complement strand
AAATGCCACTCATCTTTACACAATGGTCTAATATAGATATTATAGTTTCCTTCACAGCTAGCAAGATAAATAATATCAGGAATATTTGTAAGTTCATAAGTTAGTTTGTTTAATTCTTCGCTTGGAATCATGTCAAGTTTCAAATAAACGTGAGGATTTTCAGGAAGTTTAACTCCAGGCCTAAATATAGCTGTTGTAAAATTTTCAATCAGCTTAGATTTAATCATTCGTTCGATTCTATATGAAATTATGTTTCTGCTAAGTCCACACATTTTTCCAATAGTAGAATATGAATATCTTGCATTTTCCGCCAAAGCAAGCAGGATTTTACGGTCTTTTCTATCCAAATTATAATTTTCAATCATTTCTCTATGCAAAAACAAGATGTATATTATAAATTTTTCTGTTATTGAATAAAATTCGAGGCTATTATTATAAATATAACTGTTTTGATATGGTTATTAATGGAGGTGATAAAATACAGAGGGTTTATACATGCCAAAAAATCAAGAAATACGAGTCAAGGTAACAAAAAATCAATTAGAAAGAATTAAAAATAATTGTCAAGCCAAAGGCTTTAGATTTGTTTCAAGCTATATTAGATTCCTCTGTTTAGAACATAATAAGTATATTGAAGATAAAATTATTGAAAATAATAAAATTTTAAATGAAATTGAAAAAAAATTAATTAGAAATTAAGAATCTCTACATTATAAAAACTATTATTTTTCAATGCAGGATATAACAATTTTTATCTCACTAATGTTGTCATCTTCAATTCTTGCATAAATTCAGACATAATTTCAGGTTTTCTTTCAATCATTTTTGCTAAAATCTGTTTACTAAACTTTTCAAACATATCCTGTTCTTTTTGTTTTTCATCTAATTTCATTGCTTCAACTGAATCTATAATTGCCCCACACTTCCCACAATATACTACCTCTGATGAATTAATAGTATCACATCTTTGACATTTCCTTGCTGGGACTATAGGTTTTTCAACCTTTTTTTTCTTCATTCCATGTAAACCAAGAATTGTATCATCAATCTCTTTTCCACTCATATGAACATAAATCGAAGGCATTTCTGAACCTTGAACCCAACCAAAATACTGGTTCATTTGAAACTCAGTAAGATAATTTGCTAAATACGTTGCCCTGGAATGTCTAAAAATGTGAGGGTTAGTTCTTTTTTGAACTCCTGCTTTTTTAAAATAGATCTTTAGGATTCGACTAAACGTATCATAATCCATAGGTTTTCCCTGATTTGCAGCTATACAAACCCATAATGAGTTTTTGTTATCATCTCTCCCAGGATGAGAATTTAACCAATTTGCAAGATATGGAGTAGATGAAACTAACCTAATTTTTCTAGGACCAGTTTTACCATGAACACATATTACAGTACCAGACTGATCAAATTCCACATCTTGAATTCTTATAGAAGACAGTTCACCAATTCTACATCCAGACTCATAAATTGTTGAAATAAAAGCCTTATCCCTTAAATTTGTAGCTTGTTCAATTGCTTTATTTACATCTTCTTGTGTAATCAATTCCCCATCACCAGGTAATTTTTTTTCTGTTGCTTTAATTCTTGATTTAATCCATTTTACTTCCATAGGATACTCTTCATCTTTACCATATAACCACTTATAGAATCTTTTTAGCATAATCTTTATTGCATGTTTTGTTGCAGGAGCCCACTTTTGTGTAGAATTAATTATTCCGACAACCTTTTCTACATCTTGCTTGTTTACTTTGTCAAAATCTTTTTCAAAAAACAATGCTAACTGCCTCAATGTTACCATATATCTAAGAACACGAGATTTTGAGTTGTTTAAAATATGACAATGATTTTTAAATCTCAAAATCAACTCAATATTCTTCTCACTAATCCCTGATTTTCTGATCTTTTTCTCCCAACTCTCAATCCTTTTATCAAATTCATACATATCTTTCCTAGGTTTCATATTTATATTCTCCTAAGAAACAACTGCATATTTAAAATTTATAGCCCTAGGACTCCGCCTAGGAGATTCGATGTAGAACAATAAATCCCCCGGGAGAGATTCGAGCTCCCAACCTCACGGTCACAGCTGGTTACCTTTCATCCATAGTCTCAAGTGACCTTGTCGGATAACATCTACAGCCGTGCGCTCTACCAGATTGAGCTACCGAGGGATGTAATGTGATAACCTCGTTCTATTTATAAGTATTTCGTTAAAGTATCAAGAAAATTGAAGGTTGCTGATGTCTAGGCTTTAAGCCTTATACCCGAAAGTATTAGCAAATCTGTATCCGAAAATACAAACTTGGTTAATGTTCAACACCAACCGAAATCAATGTATCTTATCAACACTTAAAGTTGCCTCATCAGCAGAAATATAGTACCCTTCAAAGAATATAAAGATTAGTATTTTAGAATATATGTTTTGAAGTTAATACATTTGTAAGTCACTGGTTAAATCATCTATTTTCTCATCTTCATTCGGACCTATAGCAAGCACTGTGACAGTGGCTCTTTTGAAAAAGGTCCTACCTGCATCTGTTATCAGAGCATTGACTAAGCCAGCCTGCTCAGCGAACTTCTTATACTTCACTAACTCTTTTTTATCAAGGACTTTCAAAACAACCTTCTTCATCCCCTCATCCCTCCATTTCTGGACAAGCTTTCTATCACTTTTTAATACAGTCTCTACAGATCCATGCGCTACTTGCGCAGCCAACTTGCCGCCAACCATTTTTAGGTCTTTTCTAACCAGAATTACTTGTTTCATCTGTTATTTCTGTAGAATTGAATGTATATAAAGTATGTGGTTATAAAATTACAAAAAACACAACAAAAATTATTTAAACTTAAAACTCTAAGAAAATAGAGGTGATAATAACATAATGGATGATGAACCTCCTTCATGTAAATGTGGCGGCTTAATGGAGTACTATTTGGCCACTTCAGAACTGAAATGTGACTCTTGTGGGAAAATGCTAATTAAAGACTAGCTTTATAAACTTTTTTCGTAACTTATATAAGGTTAAATCTAATCCCTTCTATAAATGGGGGTAAATTATGGTAAAACCAAAAGTTGCTATTGTCTTAGATTGTGATCTTACTTTTACAGAAGAGTTCCAACAAGTCCCCATGATTAGGGATAATCTAGATAACATCAAAGAAGCCTATAATGGAAAGACCCGCAAGGTTAGAATGTTGCAACCCAAGTCAAAAGATGATAAGCAAAGGTTGAGGACTTTGAATAGACGGATGTTTGGTGGAGTTAGAAAATTAGAAGGTAAATTTATTGGTTCGAAACCTGTTGATGATGACTTTGAAGTTGTAGAGGTTGAGCTTGGCCCTCTTGAGATAGAAACAGAATTAGATTATTTTAGGCTAGTAGATTGTTGGAGCATGCCACATAATGGAGTAGGTTATGCGCAACAGATAATAAATGATATTAGGGCAGGAGTGTTTAAAGACTTAACTATTGAAAAACTTTTTGAATATGGTAAGCAAGTCAGACTCTCTCCCGGAATTGAAGGATTCATTCCCGCACTAAAAGAGAAATGGAAAGATGAATGTGATATTGAGGCTTATATCCTCAGTGTAGGAATCTATGAAACAATTGCAGGGATGCCTATAGCATCCGAGTTTGATGATATTTTTGCAACTCCTTTTATTGAACTTGATTCTAATACTGTAAACGCAGTACAACAAGTGGTAACGCCTTTCAATAAGACCCGAAGTATAATCCATATAGCAAAGGGAAGTATCGATAAGCTTAACCGTAGACTTAAGCTTGATGAATACAAGATAGATTACCCTTGTATCATAACTGGCGGAGATAGCGGTAGTGACCTTTCACAATTCGCTTATTCATATAAGAAAGGAGCTCATAGTATGGGATTCTATAAGGACGGAAGTCAAAGAGAATATAATAATCTCAAAAATAATCCATTAATCTTTGATAGAATCAAAGGCATTCTTGCAAGGAATTTTTCAAGAAACCACCCCACATGGTTTGCATTTAATGAAGTAATCAGAGATATACTTGATGCTAAGAATTCAGGCTGTACACTCAACCCCCAATTCATTGATATATTACGTAAAGGAAAAGTCGGAGATGATAAAGTAAGGGTATCATTAGAAGAACACATAGAAGCTTGTCCTAAATGTAGGATAGCCAAATCATTCTATGTTGTTGACCCAATGCAATGTTCTGCTTATGTCTCCGATGATACTAATTAAAAAAGTTCAAATTCTTATAGACCTTGATACCATAATCTTTGATATAATTCTCTAGTGTTACAGTAAAAAGGTGATGCTTATCTTTTGTCAATACATGAGACTTAGTCTTTATTGCCGCAGCCACTAGTACGGCATCGCTTGGATCGGATATGTTTTTTAATAAACTATCATCAATCCCATTAACGAATTCCTTCTCTTCCTTCCTATTACCTGGATGTACTGGAACTTTCAATATGACAAATGGGACATTTTTCAAAAACTTTCTCAACTTTTTCCTTACTTCATGGTTCAACCTTTCTTCTATATACAATAATTCTTCAATGTTAAATGACGTTATGCAGATATCTTTCAATAGCTTCAGTTTCTTAAGTTTCTCAGAATGTTCCATTATTGATACCAAGAAGCAAGTATCTATGAGGTAAAGTTTCCTAGCCTGTTGTAAACTTACTCTCTTTATATCTTTTATAAGCTCTTTCATGTTATTGATAAACCTAATCAGGATAAATAATTAATGGTTTTACAGTACATAGATTTTCTTCACTTCAGCAGCAGTTAAGACTTTGTCATATATCCTAAAGTCATCCAAATATCCCTTATAGAAAACAAATTTTGGACCTACCATGTAAGAACTTCTTCCACGACCCAACATAATCTTTTTAGGGTTAGGAATCTTATCTAAAAAGTAAGTATCTTTTGCACTTCCAAAATTATAGTTCCTATTCTGGAGCTCAACACCATTCAAGTATCCAGTATTACCCAAAACCCCTACAACCAAAGCAAAATGATGCCATTTGTTCTCCTCTAAATTGATATTAGAATCATAACACAAGAAGGGTTCCTTATTATCTTTTATCCAAGTGGCATAAATTTTTTTGTTATTTGGAGCTAACGCTCCCGGCATATTCTCATCAAAATGCCCAATTTCAATTATAAATATATTGTCTTTATCTTTCTCATCATCCATCCCCAAATAGAATATTGGCATAACTGTCTGTTTATCCAATAAGGATTTGTATTTGAACCAAAAAGATATCGTACCTTGACTCAGACTACTAATTTTAGACAAAGCACTTTGAGGCAATTCTATATAATCATCAATCCCATCAAGATATATAGCACTTCCAATCTTTCCATCACCCCAACTACCACCAATCACTGTGGCATCAAATGCATTGGCTGAGTCTTTAGCAGTCTTCCCGTTTTTCTCATCAAATTTCCAATGAGCAACTAAATTTGAATTTTTAGGCACAGGTATAACTTGTTGTGTAGGTTCTTCTGTTTGATTCGACAGATTCTCTTTAACAATACTTTCAGTTGTCTCTTTTATATCTATAACCTTATCCTCTTGGACACTACAACCAACTATTAGAAGTACAATAACTAACAATAGGAATATTTTTCTCATCATCTAATAACATCTATCGATATTAGACATTATAAATATTACTAAAACTAATCCACTTGGAAATTATCCTTAAGGAACCTTATCATAACCTCATTTCCCGCCTTCCTATACACTCTAAGGGCATCTCTTAACAGTTCTTTCTTAAGATAAACATCCCCCACAGTATTCAATTTAGGAGTATTGTTTGCAATCTCGTAAGCCTTCTCTGCCACTGAAATATTGTCCTCCCTCATACACTTATCACCAAGTTCAATGAGCTTAGAATTATTATTCAAAAACCCAAATACTTCCATTGCAGCTGAAAATTTCTCCCTTTTAAAGCACTCTTCCCCAACCTTGATAAGTTTCTCTTGATCTCCAATTAACTTGAAAGCCTTAATAGCATCTGCCATCTGACCATCCCTTAAACAGATGTCCCCAATATGTTCAAGCTTTTCCTTATTATTCGCTAAGTGAAAACATTCTATTGCATTCGAGAACATATTCACAGACCTGTAATGATCTCCTAAGGATATCAACCTCATTTTATTGTTTGTCATACAGAAAGCCTGTATCGCTTCAGTCATCCTTCCCCTCTTTACATATTCCTCTGCAACCGCATTAAGAATTTTGTTTTTTGTCTGTTCATCAAACATGTCTAGACTTATGTCATCCAAACCTTTTTTTAAAAGAATAGGCACCATTCTTGTGTACATAGTCTCTTTTTCTGCTGAAAATTGTTCTACAAGTTCTGGAACCGTATCTGTTATATGATCGACCATTTGGTTATTCCCCCTTCTTTCATGATAATAATTAAAGATAAGTAATAATGTATAGCTTATAAGATTAATTGGTTTCTAGTACAATATTTAATTAAAAAATATATTTTAGAGTATGGGCTTCTTATTTATAAGAGAATTTAGAGGTAACCATCTAGCCTATCCAAAAATTCTCCAAGTATTTTAAAGTCTTAGTATTATCAAATCAACAAAATCCCTTTATAACCTCGCGCATATCTTTTTGGAAGTCATTTGAACGTTCTTTATAAAGTAAATTATATTTCTTAGTTTCGCTATACAAATAATCGCTAAATACTTTGGTAAATGCTGCAACTTGTTTCAACACCTCTCGATTAAAGTCTTTTAACCAATTATTTTGACTCGTATTTCTTACCAGTCCTTCCAAAATTAACTCAGTATTTGTTGATCCAATGAATATGGCTTTAACATTCTCTTTACCAAATTTTTTCATAAAATTATCAACATGCACAGGGAATAGGTGAACTCCTTCAATAGCTATATCTTGATGTTCTGTTATGGCCTCATCTATAATATCAATGATATTAGGAATTATTTGTTTTGCTTCGTTTTTGACAAATTCTATTCTTTTGCTAGGAGTCAAAGTGTTCTTTTTAGGATCACTATAAAAAATGACTGAAGGATTTTGATTTGGATCTTCTAATTCATCTGTTGAAACAAATTGCCCTTTGAGAGATTTATCAAATTCCCTAACTATTGTACTTTTTCCAACTCGAGGTGCTCCCCCTATTAAGTAAATCATAATATTGATGTTAAATTGGAGGATTTTATAAATGTAACTCTTTTGGCAAATCAATAATACCCAAACAGATAAATAGATCTAAGAGCATTATAAACAAGATGGAAGATAAGCTATTGCTCAAGTCTAACATAAAGAAATATTACTTATTCAAAATATTCGCGAATCTCATGTTCTTCGCTCCAATAATAGTTCTCTACCTACAGGACAACGGACTAAGCTTGACACAAGTATTGCTATTGCAATCATATTTTTCTATTATGACTCTCTTGTTAGAGGTGCCAACAGGAGCGATAGCTGATAGGATAAGCAGAAAATTCAGCCTCGTCCTAGGAAGCATCATGCTTACTTTAGGAGCATTAACTTACAGCATAGGTACAAACTTCACACAGTTTATGATTGCAGAGACCCTTTGGGCACTATCTTTAGCCTTGGTATCAGGAGCTGACACAGCACTGATCTACGACTCTTTGAAAGCTATGAAGATGGAAAAGATGTTTAGGAAGATACAAGGAAAGGCAATGTTCTATTATCTCATAACAGGAGGAATTGCATCAATTGCAGGTGGGTTGATAGGTAAATATTCATTTAGATTTACATGGTTTGCTACGGCTATTGCGTCACTAGGTCTAATTGTTATGGCATTACGCTTCTATGAACCAAAAAAGACCATTGATGTAGAACAACCCAAATATTGGGATCTTATTTTTCAGAGTATAAAATTCGTAAAGAAGCATAGACTTATAAAATGGTACATATTTTTCTTTTCAATAACCGGTTTGGCCGGTGCAATTTCCTTCTGGATTACACAACCCTACTTGAAGAATGCAGGGTTAGATATAGTATACTTTGGTTTTGTCTTTTTCTTCTTCAATATAATCGCAGCAATAGCTTCAAAATTATCTTATAAAATTGAAGGCAAACTTGGGACAAAAGGCGTACTTTATCTCCTTGGAGCAATTGCTGTAATTCCTTTTTTCTTCTTAGGTAGTTTTACGTTTAAACTCGGCTTTATCTTGATGGCCCTTTATCAAATATCAAAAGGACTATCTAGCCCAGTATTTGAACATATTTTACTGAAGTATACATTTGCAGATAAGAGAGCAACTGTACTTTCATTAAAGAATTTGGTATACCGAATAATATACGCTATAGTTGTACCATTTGTAGGTTACTTCTCTGACACTTATTCTTTAGGTGTAGCTTTGATACTGTCAGGAGCATTCTTTTTAATAGGTATGATTATATTTTTCATTATGTATATAAGAATACCCCTAAAATACTTCAAGGTGAAGAAAAACGTGACAATAAGGCAATAATCTTAGATAAACTCAATTATACCATTAGCTGACCTTACAGATTCAATTAACCTTCTCCCCACCCTTACAATAGGTTCAAGGCTAAAAGGACAATGAGGATAATTGTACAGTCCTTCTTTCGCTACTGCATAAATCGTGACAGGATAATCATCTTGCAAGAATCTCAAAGGATTATGATTAGCCAATTGCCTTGCCCTGGATATAGCCCTAATATAATTTTGAGGGTAGTTTTCGTTGATTCCATCCCAATGGTTTGAACTCATAAGGCGGTCAAGAAACCCAGGCTTGCACAAGCCCAAGTCAACCCCAGCCTTCACCGCATCATCCAAGTTAAGATTAAGTTCAACAATTTGTATCATTTTATAATTGTGATTCTCACAAGGTATAAAAGCATTTGTAAACTAAAGAACAATATTTGCTATAACTGGTGCATGGTCTGATGCGTCGCATAACTCATACTTATAATCAAACATTTCAAATGAACTTGAAGGCAAGATATGGTCAATAGAATGTATAGGTTTATCCGAAGGGTACGATGGAATTTTTCGTTTTATCTCTACCATATTAAACAACCCACTTTCTTCAAGAAGCTTTATGCATCTTGTTCCATAAGATGCATTAAAGTCCCCTGCCAATATAAAATCCTTATCTTTGTTCTTTAAATATCTTAAAATCTGGATTACCTGTTCTACTCTTTTATCACTATCTGCCATGTGAAGATGTGTAACAATAAATCCAAGATCCCTATCAGGAAGATGCAAATCAACATCCAAAAAACCCTTGAATACATTTTCAATCCTCTCCCCTAGATTGCTTCCGAAGTTGTGACTCTTTACGTGAGTTATAGGATACTTGCTTATTACTGCGTTGCCCAAACTTAGGAAGGAAGCTATATGGAAATATTTTTCCTCTGACACATAATTAAACCCTAATTTTTCGGCTATATAACGGCCTTGATCTATATTGCATGTTCTTATCGAATCAAAATCTACCTCCTGAAGAGCTAGGACATCAACATTATTTTTCATAGCGCATCTTACAATTGCATCCAGATTTCTCTTAACATCTCTTGAATCTAAAAATGTTTTGAAAAAATCTATAGTGTTACCTCTTGCATTTGCTATATTATATGTCATTACCTTAAGAGTATCTTTTAAATTGGCTTTTTTTACTGGCCCTCCTGATATGGTAAATGTGGAAGTCGTATAACATCCTACTAAAGGAACTGCAACCAAGCCCCTCCAAAACACATCAAGAAAGTTTCTCCTATTCAAAGTATGATATCATATTACTTGCCCCATTTTAAGGTTTTTCGTTCTCAAGTAGTAATATATTGTCATATAACTCTACAAAATCTTTATAAAATAAAGCTTATTCCCTTTAAAACATGAGTGATCGTGATCTAAAAGAACTATATGAAGAAGAAAAAGAATGCGATTTCTGTACAAGGGGGCTCCCATATGAACGTAACTTTTTTATGGGGCCTCACGGAGCCTATATATGCGCGGATTGTATTGAAACCTGTCATGGTACTATTAAAGAACTAGAACAAGATATAGAAGAGATTCCCAAATTCAGTTTTCTAAAGCCAAGACAACTCAAAAAAAGACTAGATGATTATGTTATAGGCCAGGACAATGCAAAGATTGCTTTGTCAGTAGCGGTCTACAATCATTACAAGAGAATTTATCTTAACATGAATAATGTTGAAAAAAGCAACATAATGATTCTTGGGCCTACAGGGGTTGGAAAATCTTACCTCGCAGAGAATTTGGCACGAATTCTGAAATTACCTTTCTATTCGACTGATGTCACAAGTATAACAGAAGCAGGGTATGTTGGTGATGATGTAGAAAGTATTATCAAAGGACTTATTCTTGCTGCGGATGGTGATATAGAGAAAGCTCAGACAGGGATGGTATACCTTGATGAGATTGACAAGATTAAAAAAGGACAAACAAGTGATAAGGACGTTTCTGGAGAGGGTGCACAACATGCCTTACTAAAAATTATCGGAAGCAAAATGATTAATGTCCAACCATCTTATAAGAACCCAGATGCAAAACCGATTAGTTTCAATTTAAGGAATGTTCTTTTCATTTCAGGAGGGGCATTTCCAGGGTTAGATGAGATAATATCTCAAACCGAAAGAGCAGATTGTTCACGGAGCGGGTTTACAGCTGATATCAAAAGCAAGATAAAAACTTTAGAGACATACGTCACAAAACCAAGACCCGAACATCTTATTCAATTTGGGATAATCCCTGAGTTCGTTGGCCGATTTCCCGTACGCGTTGTGTTAAACGATTTGAGTGAAAACGATCTTACAAGGATACTTACAGAACCTAAAGATGCTATTATTGCTCAATACCAAACACTTTTTGAAGCAGAAGGTAAGACTTTAAAGTTCACTCAACCATCCCTTAAAGCCATAGCACAAGAGGCATCAAAAGTTAAGAGTGGCGCTAGAGGTTTGAGAAGCGTCCTTGAAGATGTATTAATTCCTATAATGTTTGACATTCCTGACAGAGATAATTTCAACACTTGTACGATACATAAAGGTTGTATCACAAAAGGCGAACCTCCAAGGTTTACAACAGAAGATAGAAGTAAGAAAAGAAGGATATACAAGATTAGACCTAGCTGAATCTTTTTTTTATAATTTTAGAATATTTACTTATTGTACTCTCACTGATAGTTATTATCTCATTGTTCTCCAACGGCCGTAATGTGCCATTTTCTGCAAACTCGTTGACAAAGGCAATCCTAAAACATGGCTCTTCGGGCGTAATAAAGATTATTACTGCATTACCTAGTTCAGGTTCAAAACTAAGCTTTTTTAAATCCAAAGGGTTATCGGCATACCTCACTTGCAAGAATAGAAGGTTATCTCCTTTCTTAAGTATGAAATCGTGTTTATGCTGTTGCATGTCATGGATAAATGGAGGATAGTTCCGATTTTGCTTGAGACCCACTATGTTTTGGAATTGTTCAGCATAGTCTAACTTATGTAGCTTCAACCCTTCTTCATTTAACATATCAGAAAATAATTTTTGGGCTAACACCTCTTTGATGTCTCTTTCTGGCATATATATAATAAAGTCTCAAAGTTTAATTGGCTTTCGGTAATTTCTTAAGTTTCCGTACTTCATTTTTTGTCAGTATAGAATTAGGTATAAGTATCACATCACCATCTACAGTTTTAACCTTAGTCTCAATTAAGTCTACTTCTTCAACAATTCCTTCAATAGAATGCACCTTAATCTTATCACCCTTTTTGAACAGGTTCTTATTATGTATGAAAAATCCCGCAGTAATATTTGGGACAAAATCTTTAAATGCTAAAATAATGAATGCAACAACTAATACCAATATTACAATTAATAGTATCTGTAAGATTATAGTAGCTAATCCTATTTCAGTCAATGCCCAAATTATGCCAACAAAATAGATTATATATTTAAAGATTGTAGAAAGAAATTCTTCTAATGGAAACCTTATGTTTTGCTCTTTCAAAACCCTATTTAATTCAAACTCGTGCAAGACTTTTTTCAATAGCTTACTAAGTATGTTTCCAAGAATCAGTCCAAATAAAACTATAGCCAAAGCTGCAATAAGCTTCACTATTACATCTGATACTGCATCCAACCCAAAAAAATTCAATTTATCAAACATGTATATCCTAAACTCCTTCTAACTTAAAAATGTTATGCTTACTTCAAAACCTTACATTCTCCAGGAGGTAAGACCGAAATTATATCATCCATCTCAGATTCCATCCCAACCTTATCCTTAAACAGTTTCTTCAAAGTTTTAGCCGCGTCACTTTTCTTTTTGTTCCCTTGCTTGACCATGAAAAAAACAGTACAATTTTTCTCTATAGCTTTCCTCGGACCACACATCACCACCCCCTTTTCAGTAACCCCTAAAGCCAACTCCACCACAGGCGTTAGATAAGTTCTCTGGCCGTAGATCATGAATGTCCCCTTCGGTAGACCCAACTCATGCTTTACTTGATTAGGCTTGATGTAATACACCTCAGTTGTAGCCATGCCATGCTGCCAAGCTCTCGAGAATGAGGCACAAGCCTGCGAAGCTTCCTGTATTGTATCCTTACCAATCTTTTTCCCCTCTGCTTTCACTACAAAGAAAGGACTTCCTATGATCTGTGTATGGAACACTAAATCGTCTTTCTCCATATGTTTCTTAATCAATATATCATTTGTAGTAGCATCTCTCCCACCGATACAGAGGAACCCTTCTGAGCTGATAAACCATCTAAACTTCTCATACCATTGTTTCTTCCTTTTGGCTACTTTCTCATCAGTTTTAGAATCTTCGAACTTCTCTTTCTTGGTTTTAAGTTTTAGAATCCTCTCTGTAGTCTTTTCTAGTGCTTTTTTAACCCCTTTAAGCTTTTTCTTTGCCTTTTTAGATTTTTCATAGAATACATTAGCATTCTCTTCTATTGTTTTTGATAAGTCAAATGTTACTTTCATCATTAACCGTAATTCGTAGGCATTATTATATGTTTTCCTTCCACAACCCCCCAAAGTTGTACCAAACGTTTATATATGATTTATCTAATTATGGTGTAAATATGGCAAATCGTGCTACTATAGGGCTTTTTACAAACCTGAATAGTGGGGAGAATCGCAAGGACAAGAAAGAAAAGAACCTTCCAAGAAGAATAAGGAAGTTTCAGAAAATAATAGGCAATGAGGGCCAATTATATTTCACTGGTGTCAAAGGCGATTTTAGGGAAGAGCTAACAAGGAATATAGAAGAGGTGTGTAGAGAAAAACCAAATGTTATTGTAACTGATGGTGGTGATGCAACAACATGTATGGTACTGACGTACCTTTACCGAAACAAACCCGCTGATTACGACCCATACATTGGAGCGTTAGCTGGAGGAACATTCAATCTTCTTCCTAAAAAAAGGTTGAAAGTAAAGAACCCTCATAAGTACTTGCATGAGATTGTAAAGACTGAAATAAGTGAAATGTCTGAGCGTTTTACATCAGAACATGTCCACTTAATGAAAATTCATGATGATTCTAATAATGAACACCTCGCTTTCTCCTTTGGTGTAGGATTACCTGTTAAATTGCTTGAAGAAGTATATAAGAGAAAGCGGATGAAGTGGCTCAGGGTCGGTTACATGGGGGCAAGGCTTTTAGGTTCGTTGTTTGTTGACGGCAAATACTGGAAAAGGTTTAATGATAAACATAAGCTGAAAGTTACTTTCACAGATAACAAAGGGGAAGAAAAGGTACAGGAAAAGGATTGGCTTGGCATCATGGCTCAGTCTGTAAACACTGTGGGTGTCCCAAAAAGAATTGACCAACTATTCTGGAAAGCAGAAAGGAGCCCAGGTATGTTCCATGCAGTAGGTACTGACTTAGATTTAAGTACAACAGTAATGTACGGCTTGCCCATAGCCACAGGGCACGCAACATCTTTTGAGGACAGGGAATCTAACCAACCAAGGAAAGTCCTACCACTGAACCACCAAGTATCAGAATTAGAGATAGAAGGAGATTTTTCCTACCAATTTAACGGCGAACTTAGTTATGGTCCAGATCCTTGTTCAGCTAGAGTCCTCCGTGTATCTCAAGGTGTTGATGTAAATTTTATAGCTAACTATTTTAGGTAGACTCTCGGCACAAACTAGGATAACCTTTTTTTATTATTTCATGGGTATCAAGACCTAATTCTGACCTAATACTCCAGACTTCTTCCTCAGGTCCTTCAATCTCGACATAAGTCTTACCAGTGTTAAGAAGAGTATCCAAACAGATTTCAGAATTATATAAATTATATGTTTCTCTTTCTTTATAATAAGTAAAAACTTTCTTATAACCTAATTCCTGAAGTATGGAAGCCATATTCAAGGGATGCGTCCAAACCTCAAACTCAGGCCGTACTTTTAGCCTACTGTCCTTAAGCTTCGGCCCTTTAAATGTAAGGCAGGTCTTAACATCTCTAGTATCAGTAAGGGTGGATTCCCTTATCCTCAATGTCCTCCCTGTAGATTTGAGATTTTTGTTTAGTGTATCATATATATCATTGGTTTCCTCTACTGTTTGGATATATCTGGCTCCAAACCTTCTTAACATGTCCCTTAACACATCAAACCGTCCCACCTCCATCTTCGCCTCACATTCATAGGTTTCAGAAATGGGCTTTTCAGGATATTTATTTCTCGGATGAAGCATAAGTCCTAATCCTACAAATATCCTACATGCTTCGTGTATATCTGATACTTGAGCTTTAAATTGAGTACACTTATTAACACATAGCTCTAACAATCCTTGCCCACCCTCCATAGTACTTATCCTGACAAGATTATTAGATTCGTTTTTTAAATTATAACACAATTTGTTTCCCCCTTTACACTTACTAACTCATTTTTTCGCTTTATAAAATTAATGGATGAAAAGTCAATTGCACCAGGTGTTAGACAATGTACCGTCAGGGAATAATGTAAGTTTTTTCTTTATATCATAAATTACCCTATATTCTTTTCCCAATAATCTAATATTATCATCACTATTATTTTCAACCCATTTTCCCATTTTGTTTAATTCTTCTTCTAAAGGAGAAAGGTTAGAATCAACTCTATCATCGACATCTCTAATTGGCCAAGCAGATATATAATCAACCCCTATACATTTTAAGCCTTTAACTAACGACACAAACTTTTCACAAGTATTAATATTACTTTTGCTTAATACTAAGTTAGCTCTCATCCTCAAGCCTGCATCATGGATTTTGGATATTACTCTTTCTAATGGAGGGTAAGTTTCAATACCGTAAGTCTTAGCGTTTTTTACTTCATCAGTATCATGTACAGTCACATACACAAAAGTAAGTCCATGCCTTTGCCACAACCGAAGGTAAGTATCACAAAACTCTTCATCTTCCCCTATCCTAATACCATTAGAATAAAGGTTTATGGGAGAAAAGGATATACCTTTCTTCCTGTACCCTTCTAGAATTTCAAAAGTCCTTGTAACAGCTAAAGGAGACAAAGTAGGTTCACCACTACTACTTATAGACAAAGACTTAGCACCTTGTGAATAACAGTACTCGATTGTCTTACTGAACAACTCTTCATCAACCACCCCATCTTTTTTAGGCGCATATTTCCTGTGGATAACACCAGCACAATGCGTACAACGCGCATTGCACTTTCCCATTCCAACAAAAAGAGAAAAGCTCTGCAGTTTATTCACTTCATACATAACGCACCATCCCTAATCCATGAATAAGCAACAGTTCCATCCTGAAATACCACCAACTGCCTTACAAAATCTTTTTTAGGATCATGTTTTGTGACATAATCCGTTATCCTGAGTATACTACCTTTGTAATCAAACACCCCTCCACCCCACACATGCCCATGGCACATCTTTGCATTGCGGTGCAACCACCTTTTAATTCTAAAAATGTTCCATCTTGAAGGTGTGTATTCGTTCCTTGTACCATCAGGATTACCTACCGGCCAGGAAGTTATATTATCTATCCCCTTTTCAATTAATGTATGAATTGCCTCTGAGTACTTAGTAGCATTGTCGACTCCATCCTTCCTTAATAGCAATGTCCCCCTTACACCTACGCCAGATTTTCTTATGTTTTCTATAATCTTCTCTAAGCTAGGATAGACCTTTAGGTTATACGCCTTAGCTTGCCCTTCTTCATCAACAGCATGCAATGATAATGCAACATTTGTAAGACCTAATTTTTTCCACAATCTCAAATATTTTTTACAGAAATCATCATCCGCAAACAGTATACCATTCGTGAAAAGGTTGACATTAGAGAAAGATGCACCTTGACTAGCGCATTTATGGTATACTTCGAATGCTTGTGTCAATGCCTCTGGATCACAAGTGGGCTCGCCGCTGCCTGTGAATGACAATGACCATCCCCCATAGCTTGAAGAAAGTTTTATCGCTGATTCCAAATTTTTGTGGTAAAGTTTATTTTCATGTTTCGCCTGTTTCCTCAAGTATTTTCCTGCACAAAATTTGCAGTTTGCATTGCAGGACCCATCTCCCACTAATGCTGATACACTATAGATTTTTTCAATACATGCCATTAGAATTCCCTCCTTGATTTTAGTGTTTGGTCAGACATTTGTTGTTCACATCTATTAGTAAATAAGAGTTCTATTTGTGTTAAGAATTTCTGAACAAAAAAAGGCAAGAGTGTTATACTTTATATGGAGATTAAGACTTAGAGATCTCTCATATACAATTTAAATTTTAGTCAGAGTGTTATAGCTATAAAAAAGTTTAACACCTAGAGTATACAATGTAAAATAAGAGTTCAAATTGGATGAAAACATCAATCTAATTTAATCCACTTCTTCTCTTCAATCTTCTCTAGAACCCTATCATGCAACGCATGGTCATACTTCTGTAACCTCCTATGAATACCTTCATTTAAAGGAGTCCCATCCCTCCCCATCTCACTCTCAGCATGATCAAAAGTTATGGCTGCTATAGCATCTAATGTTCTATCTACAAGATCAGGATACTCCTGATAAAACCCTTCCCTGATTTCGGGAGTAGAATACTTATGCCACGTGACAGCCAATGCCTGCCAGAACCTACTAGGTGTCTTGAGCGTATGCTTCTTAAACTCACTCCAAGACCTGTTCTGACTCAGTTCCATCGTATGATACTTAAATCCACACCAATATAATGGCTTGCTTACAATTATGTCTCCAACAAGCCATGGCTCATCAATTAGTTCTACTTGATCTTGCGCATAATCGTACCGTAATCCGTTCAGATAATCCAAACAACCTTCCAATGCTTCCACCCTCAACCTTTCATCCATAAATGGGTAAAGTGCCCCCATAAGGTTCTTTACTTGCCCCACACACCCTACCTCTGGTCCGACAAGACATTCCACAAAAGCCCTATTATCTACAGTATCCCTGGCCTTCTGTATAAATACAGGTAACTCACTTACAGCCCTCGTATGGTCCTTGACAATGAGCTGATAATATTCATTTGCCACGTCTGAAGCGTGGTCCATCATACTACCCCATACCTCCTTTAAATTTTTTGACATATCCTGGTTCATTTTCATCCTCCTTTACTCCATATTATATTCAGCGAGAGAGATTATATCTCCACCTACTCTTTCAGTTACAGATCTCCTTAACACAGCATGATTATATTCACCCCATCCACATTCAGAAACATCAAACCCTCGACCATCTTGCTTTAAATTTTTGATATTAAAGAATTCATACATGCCACAGGGTTTGAACTCAAACATATGGCCATTAAATTCCCCCCTATAGACAATCTTCTGAACAGGTAAGCTTGGCATCATGATTTTAGGGATATTATCTGTTATTACTAACATCAAAGGCTTTTTTTCACTAGTTCTTTTATCAACATAAAAATCAAGCTTGCCATAAGCATTAGAGATATAGCTCATTGCATGTTCAAGTTTTATATCTCCCACAAACCTTAACCTACCAACAGTCACATCGAAGCATTTATCGAACAGGATTTCCCTTTTGGATATTCTTTCGTTTGCTTCGTCAATGATATCATCTATTGATACCTTCACCAGGTCATCCCTCTCAAGACCTTTCAGGATAGAGAATTTACTTTTGTCAAGATCAAGACTACCAAACTGTGACGCCACTCCACCTATTCCTATTTCTCTTTTTACCATTTTTATGATACCTATAGAGTTCTATTTGTGTTAAGAATTTCTGGATAGAATTTGTGCTTAGTGTTATACAATCGCCATAATCTTTATATATCCAACAAAAAGCACTAATACCATATGGTCCTAAGCCAAGAGATAACAAGAAAAATCTGTAATTTCATCTATAAGGAGCCAAGAACAATACAAGAGATAGCTCAGTACATCAACAAAAACTGGAAAACTGCTGAAAGATATGTGGAGAAGATTGCTGAAGAGCAAGGCACTATAACTATGAAAACATTCAGGGGTGGAACTAGAGGGGCCTTGAAACTTGTGTACTGGGCCAACACAGAAAACATACATTCTTTTGAGTTTCAGAAAAACTTATTCAAAAAAATTGAGCTAGGAAGGAAAAAATATGATTTCTCTCCCTTAGATCTGTACCAACACATTGATAATGACAAGAGGGATGCATTTATGTGCCAAAATCGCTTTTCGTTCGGTAAGGGTTTCATTGAAATGTTAAAAAAAGCAGATTCCCAAATTTTAAGTTTTTCAGGGAATATATCTTGGATAAATTATGAGGAAGATGGAACCAAGGCAGAAGAAATTGTTGAAAAACTAATGAAACGTAATGTCAAGTTCAAGATTGTAAGCAGAGTTGACGTGGCTTCTATCCGCAACATAGATAAACTGCTCGACATACAAAACAAATTAGGCAAAGACCTAGTAGAGATCTGACATTCAGAACAACCTCTACGAGGATTTTTAATAGACAATGAAATAGGAAGATTCAAAGAAGTCAAAAAGCCAAAAGATTATAAGCCTGGAGAATTGGATTCTAAAGTATATATTTATTATAATATCCACGACAGGGAATGGGTGGAATGGCTCAATAAAGTATTCTACAATCTTTTCAAGCATTCTATAGACCACAAAAAGAGATTGAATGACCTTAAATCTATTAAAGTGGAATGATTTTTATTGCAGTAAATTCTTAAGATGATGAAATTTTAGTGTAATACTAAAAAATACTACAAAAGAAGCTCACTCAATTCCAGTAAGCAGATTAAGCTTATTGGAATACACATAAGTCATCTTGCCCGATTTCCCACGATACCGAAGTAAGGTCCTTGGAAGATTGAACCCCCCTATAATACTAATTTGGCTCTTGACTTCATAAGAGATTATCCTTTCTTCAGACTTTGCCAATTCTGGAATTATCCAAGTAAGTCTTATACCCTTGGTACCTTTCTGTACTTTGTTTGGTTTCAATGTTCCAAACTTAGTTGAAGGTTTTATTACAGAAGGCAGAATTTCAACAACTGTAAGATTCTTTAATGGCTTACCTGTCTTGTTCTTTATTATTAACATAACCTTAAGCTGTGTCCTTTGTCCAGTAATCTGTTTTAGTTTGTAAACGTGTTTTTTAATAAGAACAGTTTTCCTAAAAAATAAATATGATAACACTGCAAATGCGATCACCACAGCCAATACATAAAATATTGGTCTAAAGTTTATTTTCAATGTTATGGTATACGACTTTTGGGGGTCTAGCGTAAACCTCCAGTGAACTCCATCCTTATCTTTAAATGTTGGTTCAGGGTTGTATGAAGCGAACATTTTATGTAAGAATGAGAGCTTGTGATCGTACTTCTCATCTACAGCATAATTACCGTTATTGGTCTTTGTTATTTTGAATATCGAAGAGAAAGTATTGCTTCGGATTTCTTTTTGTTCTTTTACTTCAGTAGTCTTCAGAACTTTGAATGACCCAGTCTCTTTCGCCAATTGTTCATTATTGTAATATGTCCTTACACTTATAGCATAAGATCCAGCCTTAGCTGTCTTAGGTATATCTACAGCAATATTTTCTATCCTATCTTGAAACGGGAATAATGATAACGTTTTCTTTATTGTAAATAGTTCACTACTAATATGCAAATCAATGTTATTGACTTGTGAGTTTAATCTATTTTTTAACTGAACTTGGATTGTAGCTTTCTTCCCAGGTAAAAACGATTTAGGAACAATTGCCGAAAATCTCAGAATCTGATTCGGGGAAACTACTCTAAGAACAAGATTATGATTTATCCTAATTGATGGATCATTTATAGATTTAATTGTAACATATGTCCCGTAGATCTCACCAATTTCTACTTTATCCTTTAGTTTGACAGTGACATTAATTTTTTTCTCGCTGAATGCAGGAATCTTTACTTGGCTTTGATCTGTTATGATATAATCAAACTTACTCGACGGAAGATTCGCAAAAATATCTGGTGTTATAGTAAGCCAAGCCCCTTTCCCTTGACTATTCGTCAATGTTAAAGTAAACGTCGCGATAGCACCAGCTTGGACATAGCTCGGCCCAGTATGACTTACCTTTACAGCAGCAGCACTAGCTAAGGCTGTACAGAGAACTGATATTAATAATACTAACAAAACCCCTCTTTTTACTCTAGACATAATATTAATACAATAATATACTGCTATTTAAATATTGTGCTTAAAAAAATTAAGAAGAAAGGGTTATCTTCTTCATGATATCCCCTTTCTGAATCTTTCGCACAATATCCTTCCCTTCAACAAGCCTTCCAAAGACTGCATAATTACCATCAAGGAAGTGTTGCGCACCGATAGTTATATAGAACTGTGAAGAAGCACTATCCTTGGCCTGTGATCTTGCCATGGCTACAGCCCCATCAATATGTTTAAGATTTTTATTTATCTCTAATTTAATTTTCTTGCTCGAACCACCAGTACCATCCCCTTTAGGATCACCACCCTGTATAACAAAGTTAGGTACGACCCTATGGAACTTTAACCCATCATAAAATTTTTTTTCAGCTAGACCTATAAAGTTCTTGGATGTAATTGGGGCCTCTTTCTCGAATATCTCAAATTTAATATTACCTTTGTTAGTTTCAATAGTTACAATCCTATTTTTACTTAATTTTTTATCTGAGTCCTTTGTGTCTTTGGAATCCTTACCGTAAGAGAACAAAAAAATTAATACGATTAAGATTATAAATGTGTAAGCGATTAGTTTTTTCTTGTTTATCATCTTAGGATTAGTTGATTACTAAATCATTTATATTTATTGTGAAAGAACTAGGAAAAAGTTTAAGAATGGAAGCAAGTTACCCCTAATGTATGATAGGCTATGATTCAGCTTTCATCGAACTTTACGATGTTTTAAGCCATAAGATGTCAGATAAGGAAAGTATATCTGATTATAATCTTAATGTTGGACTTGTATGGGCAAGCATAAATTTTATTGCAATGCAGACAAATAACTTACAGTTAAGAGATTCAGCTCCTGTTATGAAAGATGTATGCCAAGGAAACATTGGAGGATTAGAAATTGAGCTGGGCAAGGTTTCTATTGACAAAATTATAGCTGGAACAGTCCTTACTAAAAGATTTGATCTGGAAGAATGTGAAGAATGCGCTTACACTAGGGGTTGTGATAAGGCAGAAGTGTCTGCAGGGCTTTTAGTAGATAGCCGAAGAGTCAATATAGGTTCCCTCCTCCCATTCCAACAAAGAAGAGAAGGAATGCCTTGCCAATTTAAAAGACTCCAACCTATTCCCTCATATGTTCCAAACTTGCTTTTTGGATTGTTGCATAATGGAGATATTACAGAACAAGAATTTCACCTTTATTTTGATGTATCTAAATTAGTAGTTGAAGGAATGGGGTTGGGTGGTAATTCATCAGCCCCCCTCCACTGAATGATTTAGGAAAACATAAACCCTTCCCCCCTTGTAACAACTTTCTTCAGAAAAAGAGAATTCTTCTTGCCCATAAATCTTTCTCCAAAGATTTAACATTTTTGGATTTTTTGTCCGAGAAATAAATATTTCAAAATTCCCAGAAAGTCTCCTACGTTCATTTAATAGTCTTGTTCCTAAACCTTGTTCCCTAAATTCAGGTAAAACACCAAGATCTGCACCATAAAATACTTGATCAGGATTTAAGCCTCTTTGAACAAGTTTAGATCTTATATCTCTACAAGGAAGCCTTGCTAAATCATTTTCTGGCAATTTATATCCCCAAGAAAAACCCACAGTACAACCATCATCTATAACTACGCCAACAAATCCAAGTTTCTCCATTGCTTTATCTAATTCTTCTAAAGCAGATTTTTTGGTCCAATCCTCATTCCATGGCGGACCATTATAAACTTTTACATACGTAGATGCAATGTTTGTCCTCAAATTTAAATTTTCTTCCAAGATTCTATTGCTTATTGCAATGAATACAACCAGCACTTTGTGCCTTAGCCTCTAAATTTTGTTTTTTCATTTTATTTCCTCCTTCCAGAATATAGATCTGAATATAAAGAATTGATTAATTACAAAAAAAGAATTAACAATGAATATAACCAGTGCTCTGCACATTAACCCCAATCATCCCACCAACCTCCCAACCACCTGCCTTACTGTTAACGACTCTTCCTTACCACTGACCATATCTTTCAGAGTAACTTTACCAGCATCCAACTCCTTCTGTCCAAGAATTATAGTAAAAGGTATTTTCTCTTTGTTTGCATAATCCATTGCCTTTCCAAGCTTTTTTTCGAAAGCAACATCACAGCTTATCCCAGCCCCCCTTAATTCAGCAGCCACACCCATACACTCGTTCAAAGTCTTTATAGGCATAATATATATTTGAGGTACCTTCACAGCTTTTTCTGCAAAGCTTTCAAACCCTTTCTCTTTCAACACAGTATATATTACATCCAACCCAAAAGTCATCCCAGTAGCAGGATATTCATCCTCACTCTGTAGAAACTTTGCAATCATTTCATTCCACCTACCCCCTGCAGCTATGGAACTCGTTACAGGACTATCTTTAGCATATACTTCCCACATTAACCCTGTGTAATACCCTAATCCTCTAGACAAACTAGGAATAAATTGTATATCTTTCTTCAAACCCATACTCTTACAATAAGAAAATAGTTCTTTCAATTCTTCCAACCCTTCCTTCCCTAGATCATTATCTAAAACATTTTCAAAGAATAATAGCTTTTCTTCATTAGTTTCTCTACTATCAACCTCACTAAGCACCTCAAAAATCTTATCAACAGCTTTCGAAGAAACTTTCTTCTCTTTGAACTCAGCCCTCATCTCTTTTTCACTTATCTTCTCCAATTTGTCCAAAGTTAAGGCAACGTCAAGGAATTTATCCTTTTTCACACCGCAACTCTCAAAGAAACCGAATAATAATTTTCTATTGTTTAATTTAATAAACATATCCAACCCTATTTCATTAAATATATCAAAGGCCATGGCCATGAATTCAGCTTCAGCAACTACACCTTTAATTCCAACAACATCAACATCACACTGTGTGAATTCCCTCCACCTTCCCTTCTTTACAGGCCCATCCCTAAATACCTTTCCTATTTCATACCTCTTGAATGGAAACCTCAATGTAGGATTCAATGCAATCAACTTACCTAACTTAAATGTCAATTCATACCTCAGGCATAGCTTCCTCTTACCCTGGTCAGTCAATTTATAGGTTTCC
Organism: Candidatus Woesearchaeota archaeon; assembly: GCA_964621125.1. Lineage (GTDB taxonomy): Archaea > Nanobdellota > Nanobdellia > SCGC-AAA011-G17 > GW2011-AR17 > CAZUKZ01. Next base: position 47,076 of record CAZUKZ010000001.1, on the reverse strand, counting down.
TTGAGAATCTCTTCCCCACCAGCATACTTGTTGGAAGCTATCTCATATGATTCCAAGATACTTGTCTCTATTGGCTTATAACTATACTTCTTGAAATTCTTCTTTAATATGTCCATAACTCTTTCTCTCACCAACTGTTCATCAGGCAAGAATTCCTTTACCCCTTTAAGTGGTTCAAATTCCATTTCTTAATCCTCCAGCAAATATAATTTTATCCTTAATACCTGCTACTAAATAAATGTTTGTAGGGCGGCTAGGGAGAATCGAACCCCCGTTTCCCGGGCCACAGCCGAGTGTACTAACCACTATACTATAGCCGCCATTAAAAAATATAGAACTTACTATAAGAAAATAATATTTAGAATTAAAAAGATCAATCTGACTAACAGTGAATACAACCAGCACTCTGTGCCTTAGCCCCGTTTGTCTTTGGATTCATTTTGATCAATATTGTAAGTTATAGCTTATATTTAAAGGTTTGGGTTATGATTACTCAAGAGTAGTGTCCCCCCAACCAAATAATTTTAATCTAATCTTCTTAGGAATTTTGAAATAAAGAAGAGATAATGGGAGTGTATGAAGTGATTCTATAATGCTCGCCCCTAAATCCTGCCTTGCATCTTCCCACCCGATGTAAGCTGTAAGTTCACTTAAAGGAAAGGAAGGACCATTAAGGAACTCTATGTCAAAATTCCCATATTGTTCCAAGTAATGATCAATGTTATGATCTGCTCCAATGAACAATATTCCTGTTTCTCCTGGATTCAATGTTGAATAGATTCTCTCTGCTATGTACTTATCTCTCTTTTTAGCTTGGGCAAATAGTAAAAATAAATTGTTTGTTGCAGGAAATACATTTTTGGAACCTAAGTCTGGATGATCTGTAAGCATAAGCTCTCCCCCTCTCCCTACAAGATCAACTAATGTTTCAGAATTCCTACTTCCATCACTCAAAAGTATCTCTCTTTGATCTTCATTATAAAAACTGTCTTGGTATATCTTATCTATCTGTCTATCCCCAATAACTTCCTCTATTCCATCCCAATATAAATCATAAATAAAGGTATATGCTTTAACAAGGACTTCAGGAAATCTGTTCCTATTAAAAAATTGATCCCTGAAAACATCATGTATTATAGGTACATAAATCAAGGAACGTTGCATCTCAGCAAGCCTCTCCTATAGCTACTTCTTCATTAAACTTGAACAAATTTAAAGTCTTAGTTCCTTCAAGCCCTTTTTCATACCCTTTCCTCATATTCCAATAATTTTTAGGGTCTATCCTATACCTCAATACAACTCCTTTGCAATCTAACCCTTTCAAAGACTCCTTAACTTCATTTTCATTACATACGTTTAGTATACTATAACATTTCAAAAAAGGCGAATTTAGTTTTTTCTTGGACACCAAGTAAGGTTTATTGTCAGAAACAATTATGTTATTACCATCTGCAACTTCTCCGATTAAGTTTGCCAAGATTACCGCAGGATTAATTTCATAGATGAATTTGAAACCCTTAGGTGAATCCAAGATTTCTGGTTTGGGTTTGTTTCCTGATTTAAGCGTTATCCCTTTAGGCAATAACATAACACTAGCTTTAGATTTCTTAAGTTTGCCGAAATAAAGATTCAATCTGTTCAGCTTACCATCCAAGGAAACATATTCTTTTTCACAATTAAGATTTATACCTTTCTGCTGTGGAGGAATTTCTACACATATGTTTTCAGTGATTTTTGAATATTTTTGCAGAATCTCATTAACATTAGGCCTGATGCTTTCCATCTTCCTTTCCTTTTCTTCAGGAGGGCGTTCAGTATCGACAAATACGATGTTAGCCCCATTACATTTTTCTACAACATCCTTATCTAGAGCATCCCCTACTATAACTTTTACATTTTTGTAATCTTGCACATTTCTTTTAAGAAGTTCTGCCTTTCTCTCATCAACTTCTATAGCAATGACCTTCTTACATTTTCTAGCAAAAGCTACAGTCTGGAACCCTACACCTGCACCAACCTCTACAATTGTATCACACTTCAACCTTCCAGCCCTGTAATCAGCAACTAACTTAGGAGTACCGAATCTTAAATCTTCTTTCTCATGTTCCAACCCTTCCTCCACCTGTTTAGGTTTTTTGACTCTAGACATAGTAGATGGTTAAAATACTTAAGATTATAAAATGTTTGTGTTCAACACCCACAAAAATTATTACTTTTTTATATCATTAAACACTAAGAATAAAGATGGAAATTAAGAAAAATGCATAATGGTAGGACGGAAAAAAGCTTAATATTATCACTTACTTCTTAATCAAAAATAGTTATAAAAAAGATTTTACCACTATAAAGAAGTATAAAACCGAAACATTTATAAGTATCCTATTCTCAAAAAAGAGTAAATAATCAATAAAATGGCAAAAAAACTAAGAATTAACGAAAAAGGCAATCTAGTTGACGATAAAGGACAATTATACAAAGGCGCAGGATTTACACCTCACGAACAAGAAGGTAGTGTTACAATGATCTCCGCAAGAGGCACTTTTGACAAGGATAGGCTTGAAGACCTTGCAAAGCTTGCTGAAGGCAAGGTAGATATAGTTGCAGAGGAAAATGGTGCAGATGCTTATAGACTTACAAACAAAGTGACTTCATTTAGATCGTTAGGAAATGTAACGATAGCAACAAGATACCAAAAAGCCGTATTATACTCTCCACCAGCCAAAGCTGCCACTGAAGCTATAGTTAAGCAAGTAAAAAGGGAAGCAGTATAAATTCTATTTATTTTTATTTAATTCTAATTTAGAGAAACTTGTAATATTGTCTACCCACATATAACCAATGACATGGCCGCGAAGTACACTTGATGAAGACTCAATTCTTAGCCCATCTTTTCAATTCTTGATCTAAAGTAGTGCCTTTCTTCTTCCTTAGGTTATGTGCAACCTCTCCCTTAATACGGACAAATTTCTCTTCCGCCCCGATAAATTCAGAGTCATCAGAAATCCCTTTAAGCTTTAGTGCACTATACTTACGCCCTTTGATATCCAAAGAGAAAAACCTTGCCTCAACACTCTCGTCATGCTCTTCATCATATAAGCAATCCATCACAGAAATGTCTTTATGGGACTTCCTTTCACACGTAAGGTCATACTCCCCCCCACCCTTCATCCTATGCCTTGACCACGACTTTACTACACTCATATCACCTTCCTTGGTGACACTCTGTACTGTAAGATTATCAGGTGACTTTTTCACATCTACGCTAGGATTACCAGTTATTACAGTAGCCAAACTTGCAAACCCAAGATATAACCATTTCATTTCTGATTTCTTATACCTTACATATATTTAAGGATTATGTAATATTTTTCTTGCTTAAAGTACACAAATATGCAATATTGACTTTTGTCATATCCTCTATAATTAAACCTACCTTTGAAAATATCCCATATAATTGCTCTTGGCTGAACTGTTCAGAGACCTCATCCTCCATTTCCTCATCAAATATAACTTTACCCTCATGAATTTCTTTTATTTTAGATTTAGTCATTTTATAAACTTTCATTCTTTCTTCAAAAGCTTCGTCAGAGAAAACGCTGATTATAATTTTTCCAGATGATTTTAAAATTCTCTTCATTTCATTAAGTACGAAGAACTTATTATCACCAAAATTTGCGAATGTCCCCATACATATTACAAAATCAAACTCTCCATCATTAAAAGGCAGGTTTATAGCATCTGCTTTGAAAAATTTAACAGAGGGATATTTAACAAATTTTTGTTTTGCATCTAAGACTGCCTTCTCATCATAGTCAATACCTATAACATTCTCTGTTATTGAGATTATATCAAATATACTCCGCCCATCCCCACAACCGATATCTAAGACTTTAGAATTAAGGGTTATGTTTTGCTGAAGATATTTCTTTTCTTCCCCAAACCAGATATGGTATGATTCAGGCATGTTTGCCAATACATCCTTCCAAAAATCGATATTCTTTTTCATAAGACTTTAATAATTAGTCTAATCATATAAATTTTGCTAAAAACTCAGTTCAACAGGATTGGCAAAAGCTTTGTTTAAGAATTCAATTCCACCTTTATGATAATAGCCCTCATCATAAAGGTCATGAGGCTTTCTCCTCGATGTATCCATATTAAGCACTTGATCTGGAAACAGATCTGCACCATCCCCCCATTCAGTGACATATTTCCAACTTGAACCCATTCTCAAAAATATAGCATTCCTCTCATCAGTAGGACTCCATAATTGATCATAGGTCGGGTCTATCACAATAGAGCCCCTTAGCACCACCTAATTTTGTAACAAAAGGAAGAATCACATAACAATGGCCAAATTCCCTATTTTCTGCCAATGCCGCATTAGGATACCCTAACTCAATCAAAGACAGCATCACATTTAATGAAGATGTCCCACAACAGTATTTCGGAAATGATCCCTTTATGTTAGCTTTCTTTCCCAAAATATAATGAAAATGAGACACTTGATATCCAGCAAGCATATGCGCAACCAATTCTTGTGGCGAACCTACAAGCATGGAGCAAGGACCAGTAATTTCTGAAAATTTATTTACAGTCTCTTTTATTCTCTCAACCTCCTCTTCATTAGGATAACCACGATAAAAATGTGGAACATGTTGTCTTGCTAACTGTTCATCCCCAGCACTATGGTTAGATGGCAGATCCCTAAGTTCTACTCCACCATTATTTTCTTTCATAACTCCTTCTAGAACAACAGTGTCAAGACTCAAGTTTTTTAAGTCTGATAGGCTTTTTGGAACAGCTGCCCCTTCTAGTTCAAATAATGGTTCTGGCATCATCATTTTAGTATTAAATAGATAAATTCATTATTTATAAAACTTTCGCTTTTGTAACTACCTATTGAAAGTAACAAATAACAAAACAAGAAATAGAAAAGCTTTTAAATAAGTCAATATTTGATAGTATAACTTAAATTCCGGGTGAAATGAACAGTTTCAGCTTAAAAAACCGGAGGAAACGATTATGGCAACAATTTATGACATAAATCCAGCAGAATTGATTAAAAAAGCTTCAGAAGAGCTTAAAAAAGCAAAAGGAATCCAATTTCCAGAGTGGGCAAGGTTTGTAAGAACAGGTGTACACAAACAAAGGATGCCAGAAATGGATGATTGGTGGTTTATCAGGGCTGCTACAATATTAAGAAAAGTATACACATTAGGCCCCATTGGGGTAAATAAGCTAAGAACCAAATTTGGCGGTAAAAAGAACAGAGGCACAAGACCCGAGAAGTTCTATAAGGGTTCTGGCAAAATCATAAGAGTAATACTTCAACAGCTTACAGAAGAAGGTCTCATAAGAGACGTCGAAAAAGGCTTTCACAAAGGAAAGATAGTAACACCAAAAGGAAGGTCATTCATGGATAAGCTTATCTCATCAAAAATAGAAACACAGAAGATGGAAGAAGCTCCTAAAGAGAAGCCAAAGGTAGAGAAGAAAGAAGCAC
>CAZUKZ010000001.1:0-41470 GCA_964621125.1 Candidatus Woesearchaeota archaeon | reverse complement strand
CAGAAGATGGAAGAAGCTCCTAAAGAGAAGCCAAAGGTAGAGAAGAAAGAAGCACTTAAGGAAGAAACTCCTAAAGAAAAGCCAAAGGTAGAGAAGAAGGAAGTTCCAAAGGAAGAAGCTCCTAAAGAGAAGCCAAAGGTAGAGAAGAAAGAAGCACCTAAGGAAGAGGCCCCTAAAGAGAAGCCTGTTGAAGAAAAGAAGGAAGCTCCAAAAGATGAACCTAGAGGAGATAAGGAAGAAAAAGCTTGAAGAGTTACAAGGCCAACAGGCAGAAACTCTTAAAGAACAAGCAAAATTCCAGCAACAGCTGGAAATGCTGGAAAACCTTGCAAAGACACACATGACGCCTGAGGCAATAGCAAGGTACAGCAGTATTAAAATAGCACACACAGAAAATGCGGTAAGGGCAATAGCATTCATCGCAGAAGGTGTGCAAAAAGGACAAATCAAGCACAAGGTGACTGACATGGAGTTCAAGGAACTCTTGAGGCAGTTCATCCCAAAAAAGAAGGAATTCAAAATTACAAGAAGGTAAAAATGAGCAGATATTTATCACTGGCAAAGAAGCTAAGATTAGCTAAAAAAAATAGGAGAACTAGATGGGCTCCTTTCTGGACCGTACCAAAAATTTATGGTAAGGGTAGAAGCGTTCATCCAGGCCGCCATACAACCATTAAAAGACATTGGAGAAGAACCAAGACAAAGGTATGATTAAAATGGCTGAATCACGAAAATACATAATCCCATTAAGGCGAGAGTTTCTAAAAGTCCCCCGGTACAAGAGGACAACTAAAGCAGTTAAGGCTGTAAGGAATTTTGTTCAGAAACACATGAAGGTAGAGGAAGTGAAGATTGGAAAGTATCTTAATGACTTACTGTGGGCAAGAGGAGCAAAGAACCCCCCACACAAGGTAGAGGTTAATGTTGAAAAGCTCGAAGAAAAGGACAAGGGATTATATGCCAAGGTTGAACTCACTAGCGCTCCTAAAGAAGAGAAGGTTTCTGGTAAGAAAAAGAAAATTGCAGAGAAATTGAAAGAGAAGCTCTTGAGAGCAGAGAAAAAGGAAGAACCTGAAGAAAAGAAAGAAGAAGCTCCTAAGGAAGAGGTTGTCGAAGAGAAGAAAGCTTTGCAAAAAGAGCAGAAAGTAGAGAAGAAGCAAGAGAAAGCCCCAAAGCAGGATATCAATAAGCCAAAGATTAGGAAGGCTGGGTCTGCTCAAAAATCAATGAAAAGCGCTGTTGTCACAAGATCAAAGAAAAAATCTGCTTCTATGAAGAAGTAATCAAACCAAATCTTTTTATACTCCACTTATAATCTTGAATTCTATGGAAAATTTATTACCTTTTGAGAAAGCAAAACCCAATATATTGACAAGGTTCAAACCTAAGATTAATCTAAATTATGGTAAAAATCCTGAGGAAAGGACTGTTGAAGAGCTGATAAGTCTAGGAATCATAAACCTAAATAAACCTTCAGGCCCAACATCCCGCCAAGTCTCTGATTTTGTACAAAAGATCCTAAACATCAAAAAAGCAGGCCATTCTGGAACATTAGATCCGAAAGTTACAGGAGTCTTACCTATAGCTACAGAAAAGGCAACTAGGATAGTACAGATGCTATTAACAGCGGGAAAAGAGTATGTTTGCCTGATGCACCTTCACGCACCAGTTAAGGAAGAAGTAATAAGAGATACTGCTAAAAAGTTTATAGGTATAATTGATCAATTGCCCCCAATAAGGTGCGCAGTGAAGAGGCAATGGAGGAAAAGGGAAATCTACTATCTCGACATTTTAGAAATCAGTGAACAAGATGTTCTTTTCAAAGTTGGTTGTCAGGCAGGAACATATATCAGAAAGTATTGCACAGATTGGTCTGAAAAGATGGGTGTCGGAGGCCATATGGCTGAATTGGTAAGGACAAAAGCCGGACCATTCAAAGATAATACTTGGGTTACTTTACATGACTTGAAAGATGCTTATGAAATATGGAAAGAAGGTGATGAGAAAGCTATCAGGAAAATTATAAAGCCTGTCGAATTTGCTGTCTCCCACATTTCTAAAGTTTGGGTGTCTGATAATGCAGTGGATTCCATATGTCACGGAGCAGATCTTTCTACTCCTGGAATTTCTCAACTTCATGACAATATCAACCAAGGTGAAGTTATTGCAGTAATGACATTGAAAAATGAATTAGTTTGCTTAGGTGAAGCAATGATGAATTCTCAAAATATGTATGGACAGGAAAAAGGTATTGCTATTAAGACAAAAAAAGTCTTTATGGAACGTGGAACATACAAGAAGTTTGTTAAACCTAAAGAATGATTCTTTTTAATGGCGGGAAGTTAGTTTAGGTGTTAGATTTACTTAAGGAATACGGAAATCACTCAACCCTTCCCTTTTCTCTTCAGGAGCCTTAAAGACCTCAACCTCTTCTTTCACTTTGATAGATGAAGACTTCTCCCTAATCTTAGCAGCCATAGCATCCATCTCCTCATCAGTCTGCTTCTTAGGATTCCATGCCAACTGCACTTCATCCTTATCAAATCTAGGGATTATGTTCACTAAAGCATGCGGAGCCGTTTGTCCAGCCCCCGGACCATTCGCAACTAAGATGTTAGTTCCTATAGGGTTTAAGGATTCAAACATTGCAACACTCAATTTATTGGCAACTTTAAACAGATGAGCAACTTCCCTGTCCCCAATCTGCGCAAATAATTGATAATGTTTTTTAGGAAACAACAATGTATGACCAGGATTTGCTGGATTTATGTCCAATATTGCCACACACACATCATCTTCATAGACTTTACGTACAGGAATCTTTCCCTCAACCATCAAGCAAAAAGGACATTGCTGCTCCCCACCACCACCGCCACTGCCACCCATCAATTCCTCTCTCTCTTCAGGAGGCAATTTAGACAATATTTCCTGCAATTTTTTCTGTTGCTCCTCTGGGCTCAAACCTTCCAATTCCTTCTTAATACTATCAATTTTCTCTTGTGTCAATGCCATCTCGATACAAAGATATTTAAATCAATAAAAGCTTTTCGTTATTTTGATGAAAAAAGCCTCAATTATAATCCCAGCACATGATGAAGAGAAGTATATAGCAAAAACTCTCGAAGCCATAAACCACAAGGATGTAGAGACCATTGTTGTCTGCAACGGATGCACTGATAAGACTGAGGAGGTAGCAAGGAACTTCAAGACTAAGATTATTAATTTAAATGAAAAAAGCGTTTCAAAGGCAAGGAACAAGGGAGCAGAAATAGCCATTGGAGAAAAACTCATATTTTTAGATGCAGATATAGTCGTTTCTGAAGACACCTTGCACAAAATCCTTGATTCAAATTATCATATAGGTACAGCTAAAGCTATCCCAGATGAAGATGTTATCATGGCTAAGCTCCTAATGAAACTTAAAAATATAGTAAATCATTTTGGGCAATCTACAGGCTTGATATTCTGCAATAAAGACATATTCAATAAAGTTGGTGGTTTCGATGAAAACTTGACAAAAAGAGAAGACGGAACATTCATAAGACATGCAAAAAGACATGGGAGATTTGGCGTAATCAACAGCTATGTCATCAACAACATGAGACGGTTCAGGAAGAAAGGTTACCTAGGGCTATTCAAATTTTGGTTAAGGGAAGTATTGTTTCCTACTGACAAGGATTATGAGGTAGTTAGATGAAGATAAGTTTCTACGAAGAATTCTGTGAGGATGAGAGTTTAACAAAATCCAAACTAATCAATTTCCCATCTAAACTATACCTTGCAGCAAGTTCTATTGACAAGTTCAAGAAATATAGGAAGGAGGCTAGTAACAAGTTTATCAAAGAATTTGTTTGGTGGCCTGTGATGAAGATTGAAGAAGGCTATTGGGTATCTCCCTGGACGAAAAGAAAAGCCCTGTTAAGGATTTTTAATGAAGTTAAGGATAATAAGGTTATGTTAGACCTAGAAATTCCAAAAGATCGGAGTTTATTGCTGAAAAACTGCTTAAACTTCTTCAGGAACAAAAAGCTAATAATGAACTTTGTTAAGAGAAATAAGGATAAAGTGTACTGCTGCGAATATTTCGGTGATTCAGATTTCTTAAGAAAGCTAGGTTTGAGTTATGATTCAAAACATAATAATATCATAAAAATGGTATACCGTTCAGTCCACCACATATCAGATGATATGCTAAAACATACACTCAATAAGTATATCAAGAAATTTGGCAAAAGGTTTATTGTATCTTTTGGTACAATAGCAACAGGGATGACCGGAAGAGAAACTATAATGACACCTTCTGAGTTAGAAAGGGATCTCAAAATAGCTGAAGAATGCGGTGTTGAAGAAGTTATAATCTTTAGACTTGGTGGGTTAAATAAAGAATACGTCAAAATTCTGAATAAGTTTGTTCCATAAATCTTTCAGCTTCTCTGTGGTTATGCATCATGTCCGTATACACAGATTCCCTGAACAACAACCGTTTTCTCAATCTTAAAATTTCAAGCTTCATCGGATGCTCCACAAACCCACCCTTAACTAGTTCAGGTTTGAAAGGACACCTTGCAATCAACTCCTGATAATTCACTCTTGCCTCCCGAGCGTACATAATTGCTGCTTTGAAACCCTCAACACTCTTTTTCTGAGCATAGAAATTAGCCTTATGAGTGAAAAGTTCTGTATCAGAGAAAAGTTTCTTAACAGACAGCCTGCCATCTCCTTCAAAATGCTGTAGGTACTCACCAATATAGAATACTTGTTTATCTAAAGCCATCAGCCCAATGCTCTTCTATAATCAATTACCTTAGCGCTCTGTACAGCTTCAATCTCTGTAAGCTTTCCTTCGAGTTCTTCTGTTCCCTTTGCCTCATCTATGACAAACGTAAGGTTCAAAGCGATTAATCCGAAAGCCACTGGTTCTCTCTCAAGCTTACCAACTTCAGTATCGAATTCTGCTATGATACTCTTGCAGGCTTCCTCAAGCTTTATTAAGTCAACTTCAGGGCTATTAGGCATAACTTTTATTGTAACTATTGCTTGTGCCATTTTCAATTAGGTCCTGTAAATTTACATTTAGGACAAGTATATCTTGTTCCTAATTCTCTACAATGCTTACATCTTACAATCTCGTGCTGCTCACATTTAGGGCAACTAAACATTGTTGAGCCATTATCGTTAATTATTTCGGTTTTGCATGAAATGCATCTCTTATTTTCTGCCATTTTTATAACACCTTCCCCTTAAAAATAGCAAAGTATTTATAAACCTTTTGTTGTGTTTTTGGAGTATAGGCCCCGGTAGTCTAGTCTGGATAGGACACAACCCTGCGGAGGTTGGAACTCGGGTTCAAATCCCGGCTGGGGCATAGCACACAAACGTATTTTTAGTTTAAAGTTCTAATTCTCGATATAATTTAGTAAAACCCCTTTTTCTAGATTTAGTTTTACGAACTCTTTCTCTATCATAAATAATTAATCCTCTACTTTCATAAAGTCCTTGCGCATTCTTTTCAAACGGCAAAGTAGATGTCCACAACCTCAATTTTTCAAAACCTCTCCGCTTAGCCTGCCTAATACTATAATCTAATAATTTTGAACCTATCTTCTTACCTCTTTTCCTAGAATCAACACAAAACCAACCCAACCATACAATTCCTGAGTCATCGTTATCCCAAGCTAAACCAGTTAAGCCTACAACTTTAGGATCTTCAGCTACCCAATATATAGACATGCCATACTCTTCTAAAAAACTCTTAGCCTCTTTATATTGCTGACTTTTCACATCCAACCTCTTCATATCCCGGCCTAACTTTTGTGATTTTAAAGATTCTCTTAAAGAATAGTTCAATTCCCTTGGATAATTCTCATAACAAAAAACATCTTGACCTAAGAAAATAGCCCTCTCTAAATTCATATTACAAACACGTCTAATTTTAAAGCTATAACCTAGTTTTTCACTATCGGGTTCATTTTCTTTATTTTGTTCATTAGAATTACCAATAAGCCTACAATCACCATAAGGATCATGGAAATGACCAAATTGAGTTAGCCAATCTTGAGGCATTATTAAACCTGGTTCTCCATTACTTATTCTTATACTTAAATTTTCTAAGTATTCCTCTCTACCCATACTATTAACGAGTTTTTTACTTTATCTTTATAATCTTTATGAAGGTTTTGGGAAAATATATCTATATTAATTTAAGGAAAAATTAAGAATTAAAAGAACTATGGGCAAGAAGTATTGAAAATTAAGGAGAAGGATCATATACATCGATTATTGCTGTTTTTCTATTTTCCTTGTTGACATACCTAGCAAAATCCCAAAGCACATTTGGCCGAGTTGTTCTTGGATCAGTTTCTTTTCTATATTGTGCAACCGCCATTCTACCGACTCTGGTTAAATCTCTTTCAAATCCGCTTTGTTCAAGAGACCTATAGAGTGCACGGTGTACATCCCTATATACCTCCAAGTCGCCTGTTTGTCTATCAAGTCCAAATTGAAGCTTTATAGTACCTTTTCCAATGTCAAACTCAATAAATCTTTTATGATCGGTAGGTAAATCACTTTGCATCAAGGAAAATGTTTGATCTATGATGGCCTCTATTTCATCAGTAGGAGCAGGTCTATATTGTTTGACCAAGTCATGTCCTTTTACTAGTAACCCTGCTAAATTTAGAGTCTTCATAAAGTAGTTGTAACTAAGAGGTAGTATATAAGTGTTTGGTTTTTTACTTCTTCCATTGCTATTATTTACTCAAAAAATGCACGGTTCGTTTCTTTTAAAATTTGAATTTAAGGTGATTTAGATATTTATAGTTTCTTTAATGGTTTTACCCTCATAGAACCATGTTTTATGCCAGTATTAGCAACTATGAGAAAATATGTACCATAAGAACAAATAGACCATAATTCTCCCTCGGGAAGTAAATAAGTGTTTGATTTAGTAAAGTATTTTTTCATTTTATCAGGTAATATGTTAAACTCTCTACCTACAATGTATTGAATAAAATCTTCAGGAAATTCATTTAGCTCAATAAACTTAAGATGTTTACATCCGCCATACTTACCACCTACCCCAATACAAAAATATGTTCAAACCACTTCGTTAGACATAGCAAAATCTAACGATAATGTTTCAATTAGACCAACAGGTGTTTCTTGTGGTAACCACACTTCTGGAACCACAAATGGTTCATGATATTCCTTAAGTGATGTAGTCGAATTAAAATATTCCAGCCAAAGTTGATCCACAAAATCAATCTGTTCTTTTCTAGCCATAGACATCCCTGAACTTTTATACATATTATCAACTGCACAAACTGCTCCTGACATAAACTGGTTACCCCATATATAGGTAGGGAATTTATGTTCTCTTACAAATGTGCATTCTTCTGATAAAATTGGAACACTAAGAACAACAATTTCATTTTTATCTGGACGACTTGACAAACAAACTCCATATACAGCATGCCTTTCAACATCACTTAATAAACCATACTCATCCCAGACTTTTAGATATCCAGGAGGTATTCCAACTAAGTATTTTGTGTCCTGAATTACTAGTCTAGCTTTATATGATAAGTTATCCCTATCCAATCCAGGATCACTAAGGGGTTTTAAGCAACCTTCTTCCCATATCTCTCCCCACTTCCTTTTTGAGGTTAGGTGATATATTCTATTAAACATAATTTTATTTCTAAGGTCCTTGTATATAAATCTTTCGGGACCATTATTACTATTGAGTTACTAATTAAAATTACAAAACGATATATACAACAGTCAAATAAAGCGTTAATCACAATCCACCAACACCTTTATAAATAAATAATAAATATATTTATAGATGGCAAACAAGATCAACCACAAAATTTGGAAACTCCTTTCACAGGACTACAGTGTCCAGAAAGACCTCCAGAGAGGTTTAATCAACACAAGAGCACTAGCCAAATACTTTATCAAGCAATACAAGCTCCAAGCATCCCTAGACGCGGTGATAAGTGCAATAAGAAGGTATGATATGTCCCTAATGTTTGTAGAGAAAAAAGAAGATGTGGACAACATACTCATGAAAATAGACACCTTCACAAGAGACCATGTAGGAGCCATAAGAATACATTCTCACAGCCTATACAAACTATTCACAAACGACCAATTCTCAGAACTGGAAAGCAACTATAGAATAATAAAGAGCAAGAAGCACGCTATAATATTTCTTTATTCTAAAGAACTTGACACAGTGTTATCATTCTTTGACAAAGAAGATATAGTAAGGTCAAGCAAAAACCTTGCAGAAATAAGGATTAAGGTCCCTGAAGCTGCAGTGAAAATCAGAGGCATACTGTCAAGAATAATGAACGAAATTGCCTCAAGAAGCATATCAGTAAGAGACCTTATTGTGTGCTACCCGGAAATCATGGTATATGTAGATAGAAAGGATTTATTGAAGGCACACGAAGCTATCATGCACCTTCATGACGAGGTTCAAAAAAAGAATTAAGTATTGGGAAGATATTTATCCTTTAAGGCACTGTTAATACTACAGCACATTCTACGCTCAAGGTGATCAAACATGTGCCTCTGAAGCCTTGCAGACAGCTCTCCTTTCTCTTGGTTGCCAATTCCTGTATCCGTCACAAGTGTCATGTGGTGATCTTCAAAAGGCCCTTGCAATCCAAAATTCATACTATGGAACATTTTAAACTCATTAATGCCCATCCCTCCTGCAGCAACATAAAGTTCCATCAAACACCTAGCCAGCCCATTTTCAGGCACTAGTCCATCAACAACTGCTTCTTCGCCCCAACCCTTCCTAAACATACCCCTATAATTTCTTACGAATTCCTGTCTTCGTTTTTCACTGATTTTAATCACACTCCTAAAAATCTAATAATATCAAAAGCAATATCCTTTATAAAACATATGACAGATTCCAAATAAATAGAGTATAACTGACACATTTAAAACAAAAAAGACACATTTAAAAGAACTACCCAAAATTTAATTAAGATAAAAAAATATTAAAAGAATAATGAAAATGGAAATAAGGTGGTTCCTAGGACTTCTGATTTTAATTGTCATAACAGGATGCGACATGCATGACCAAACACCTAAACTAACAGAAGACATAAACTTACCGCCACCCCCTATACCCAACCAACCAATCAAAATACAGACAGAACAGGAACTAATCCAAAAGCATAACCAAGATCAAAAACTTCAATACTTCTCAGAATACAAAAACATCACACTAAATAATTTAATAATAACATATTCAACACCAATCCACATAAGAGACGGTTTAGAACATGGATTAGACTTCTTCATCAAATTAAACAATCCAACAAACAATGTAAAGAGAATCCAACTACCACAACTCAACGACCTTAAGAAACAACTCCCAAAAACAGTCATCCACTTGTACCAATTCCACGGAGAAACAATCACTTTACAGCCAAAGGAAGAAAAGATATTACATTACTTTCATTCAGCCGAATTCTTGGGCAATCACACCCTAACATTCATATTCAAGGATAAAACAAGCAAAGCAAAAATCAACATAGAATTTGCTGCAAAAAAAAGTAATTACTTACCATTAACCTCCTCAATCCAAGGGCAAGTCACGGATATTAAAGGATATCCTATATCAAACGTGGAAGTAACTATGCACGCATACAGCGGCAGGTTACAGCATACAGCCTTCACCAACTCAAAAGGAAACTATAAAATAGCTTTAGAAGCGGTAAAAGATCTAGAACTAAACTTCAAGGGAAGGCAACACATATTCAAATCCTTTGCATACTCCTTAACAGCATCACATAAAGGATATGAATACTACTTCAAGCACGGAATCTCACCAAAAAGAAAAGAAAAAATACATCAAGACATCAAGCTCAAACCCATCACCCAACCCAAATACAAACTATTATTTGAAAAGCAAGTGAAAGAGCCCTACGGCTTCTTTTGGGCAGATAAGCTAGGAGAAAATGTTGTTGCAATACAGGCAAAGCATCCTGAAGGTTTCAAAAAACCTACAAACATATATTCTTTTGACATGAAAGGTAATGTTAAATGGACCTTCCCGACAAAAGATGAATGCTGGGGGTTTGACGTATCTGTGAAAGACACAGTTGCAGTAGGATGCGGTGAAGGCTCCATCCATGTTATTGACAAATATGGCAAAGAACTCTGGTCACACAAGGCCGATTATATGGTAAGGACAGTAAAATTCTCCAATGACGGCAAGTATCTCATAGCTGGCCCAACCAATACCCGAGCAGACATTGCTATGTTTGACGCCTCTACAGGTAAAGCTATATGGCGTAACGCCTTATATCAAAATTGGCTCCGTAACGCTGCTTTCAGTGACGACGATTCAATGATTGTTGCAGGCATATCAAAAAACCTGGTTGCATTTGATATCAAAGGAAAAAAGTTATGGGAACACAATACTGGCCAGTTCCCTATGTTCCTAGCAATGGACCAGGAAAAGAATACTTTTGCGGTCGGTAAATCAAGGACGCTTTTCTCTTTTGATAAAAACGGAAAATTAAGATTCAAGACAAGAATCCCAGATCACACTGTGACTGCAGGAGCAATGAGTAAAAAAAGTACTTTTGCTATGGGGACTGTAGGTGGATGGGTCTACTTGTTCGATAAAAACGGCATAATGTGGCGACATAATACAAAGGGCGTAATAAGCATTGGACATAACGCTATTGACATAACTCCCGACGGAAAGTATATAGTTGTTGGAACTGCAGCTGCTATGCGTCCTGGAGAAGAGGGTAAAGGAAGCGAGATTATAGTTTTTGATGAGAAGGGCTCTATCCTATGGAGAAATAAAAGTAAAGATAATCCCAATAGCAATAGGATGATCATGGGAACAATGCATGTATCAATCTCAGATGATGGTTCAACAATTATCGCATCTTACGGTGACAATTATCTCAGAGTTTTTCAGAAAGTTTAGCAGTATAATGTATCAGTCCTGGAGTGATAGCTTTGCCATGTTTTTTTTCCATTAACAGCATGTGTGAAGTACCCACACTATAATAAGAAGGCCGCCCTTTCCTTTTCAGAATCCTTTGGTGAACATTATCAGACTCTGTCCTAAATTTTGTCAAGCCCTTATGTGGCACTAAGCCAAAATTCCTGCAAAGCCATAAATATGTAGTCCGGAGTTCTGGGACTGTCCTGTACACATGATTGAAAAGATATGCTTGATTGTCTTCCTTTCTTGCACGATCGAATGCTACATGCCTTTCAACACATCTTGCATGGCCTTCTGTCATAGTCTTATTGATATCAAATCTAAGTCCAAACATTTCCTGTACAAAATGAGCATATTCATGTGCAATAGTCGGTATCAATGACTCCTTATGATTCTTGTTTAATTGAATCTCTTTATTTTCATTTGCATATACTGAAGGGGATTTTTGATGTTGTTCAATGCTATTCCACCCATCAATATAATTTTTTACCCCTTTTCCTAATGCAAAAACAAAAGGTAAGGTACCAGTTGTTATACCCAAAGAAGAAAGTGCAACAATTGAACTTATTAGAAGTATAGTGCCAGATGGGATTTTCATCAATCCATCCCGACCATCCTTCCACAAAGTCTTATATCTACATGAACATCCTTCCAAAGGAGCTATGTGAAGAAACCTATCGACTTCATCTTTCACCTCCTCAAAAAGTTCATCTAATTCTTCTTTCTTAGGTATAGGACTGAAATCTAACTTTTTTCCTTTAAGCGATCCAAAAAGCTTTAACTCTTTGTTAAGAATTTCCTCAAGAAGAGGTACATTATTTATATCAAGAAGCTCATTTAGTACAGTGTGATTCCTTAAGCTTGGATTGTCCATTTTGTCACTCATTAAATATGCAGTAGTCAAATAACTGTTTAAATGTTATGTAATTGAAGAACGTGTCAAATTCTCCAGATCTAATCATCTCTCTTACAGTATCACTATGATTACCTTTCTGTTTAAGCATGAAATTATAAGCGCTAGGTCTGAAGACCATACCGCTGTTACCGTATGCGTCTAATGTGTGGGCATCCTCTCCAGGAACTAAAGGGAGATTAAGCTCTTCCGCTAAAATTCTTGCTCTCATGGGCCCGTAAATTATAGGAGGTATTTCAGTTGCGTTCTTCTCAACAGCTATTGCTCCAGACCTCACCACCTTATCCAATGCTTCTTGTGAATGGTACGCTACACCCTCAATATAGAAGGGATGGTTTATAACTGTAAAACCTTCTTTCCCTTCCTCCAAAACATTATCTAATGTAATTTCCTCTTTAGGAATTGTTCCAGAATAGCCATGTATTCCAACTTCCCCTTCAGTTGTAAGTTTTTCAATAGACCTTAATACGACCATTTCATGATCTTTAGAAGTTATAGATAGCGACCTCCCATCCTGATGAGGTACAACTCTATATTCTTGTCCTAGGTCATACTCTCCAGACATTAAGCCGTCAAAAGCATCTGAATTGTCATGGTCTGTCGGCGACCAAATTGATACTTTCTTTTTGAATAAGATATTGACAATATCCCTGAGTTCAGGACCGTCTGAAAAGTTTGTGTGACCATGTAGTACACAGATTAAACCTTCTTTTGGCTTTTGTTTAAAACCTAATGAGTTTGATATGAACTTGAATACTTCTTGTGACATCTGCAATGGATGCTTTAGATAATCCTTTGTGAAAGACTTTACTGCCTCTTTAGTGTATTTTTTTGCTAGAATCCTCTTTATTAGGCCCTTTACCATACTGTTTTTGAGATTTTAATATTTATAAGTGTTTCGTTTCTCAATAGTAGTAGCAAAATAGGAAGATTTATCTTTACGAATTTTTGAGACGCAGGCTCTCTAAGACCAGAATATTGGCTTTAAAAAAACACTGGAGGGCGATATTCGTGAAATGTAAAGGATTTCGTAAAAACATCTTTGAAGAGCTTGAGAAAGTCAGTCCTGTTGAAAAAGTTAAAAAAATAGGGGTTATCGGCGGTTCAGGGTTCTCTTCCAAACATGTTGACGAAATGAAAATGTTTAACATTGATGTCATGATTAGCGGAGACTTGACATACCATTCTGCACAAAACCTAGATGCTGAAAATATTGGTGCGTGGGACATGTAATGGAGTTTGAAGGTGTGAAGCAGTTATACGAAAAGTTAAAATTACAATTTCCCGAAGCAGAGTTTGAACTAATTCCTGTAAAAAAGTATTGGGAATAAAACTGCTAAAAGAGCGCAGTATTTTTAGAAAAAAGAAAAAAAAGATTAAGCACCATTCTCAGCTATCATAAACTTCATTTTACGGAACTCTCTTCCAACCGCAACTTCAGGCGTTATATTATACAATGAAAATGTTCCATCGTCATGACTGCCATGATACATCAAATTACTCGGACAAAACATATCTGAACGAACCTCTCCGTCCCAAACACTATCTTTATTTTTTCCCAAGATTGCATTCATCTTATGCCCAATATTAATAGCCTCACTTCCACATTTATCATACGAGTCTAAACAATTAACTCTGCTTATCAAAATACCAGTAAGCTTTACAAACATAGCATCGTTTTGTTTCCTACCTTTGGCTAAAGCCACACATTCTCGAACAGGCATCTCACTAATTGTTTTCCTTCTAAGATGTTGGAAATACGAATGGTTTATACATTGCTCATCAAACTCATCTTGCAAATCGTTAAGCGACTCGTCTAAGCTTCCCATGTCCTGCCTTACAGTTGCTAACAACTGACTTAACTCAACTAAAGTTGTTAAATCTTCAACTGAACACAATTGAGGTCTATTCCCTTCTGAGAAAACTTCCAATACTGGTTGTATTTTATGGTCGTAAAGTTCGGCAACTTGTTCTTTTGTACTCCTAAAATCATACTCCATTAGCACTTGCTCATAAGTTGATAATGAACCGTTATTATCTTCTATATTTTTCATTTTTTATCCCCCTTCTTTTTTTGTGGAAAAGATAACCCTTTGTTATATCATAGTAGTTACAGTTTGTATATATAAAACATTTTACCAAAAAATTGCGTATTTAACGAAAGTTTTATAAATAAATTCTATATATACGAATATATGACTTCAAAAGTTGACGTAAAAGACTTGAAAATATTAAAATTGTTGACTACAAATGCAAGACTTAGCAATAATAAAATTGGCAAATTAGTACACTTAAGTGCAAATTCAGTAAAGTATCGTATTGAAAGGCTTCAAAGATTAAAAATAATTTCTAAATTCTTCACCATTATAAATCTTAAAATGATAGGTTATTCTGCCTATTTTGTTTTCTTAAAAATTAATTATATTAAAGGAAGCCAAGAAGAAAAAGAAATTGAAGATTATATAAAGGCTGAGCCAAACATTACAGAAGCGGGAAAGTTTTTAGGTAGATGGAATTTACTCATATCATTCGAAAGTAAAAACATTGAAACGTTCAAAGAAGAGTTTAAAAATTTTAAACACAAATTTAACCATATTATAGATACATATGAAGTTCACTCACCGCAAGAAAATCTAAAAATTGAACAGCTGCCTGTCAACTTAAATTACAAATTTCCAATACCAAAACTTCCAGCTTTCAAAAAAGCAAAAATTGATAGTAAGGATATTGGATTGTTAAAACAATTAAGCTTGGAATCTAACGCGCCGTTATATAAGCTAGCTAAAAACATTAACTTGACTGATGAAACTGTAGCGGCCAGAATGAAAAAACTTTCAGCCGGGAGAGTTATAATGAAATATACGGCAAAAATCAACTTAAAACCATTAGGGTACAGAGTTTACCTTATCAAGCTTTCATTAAGAAACATCTCGGATGAAATTTATAAGCTTTTTAAATCGTATCTTCTAGCGCAGCATAATATCAGATATTCTTTCCTGAGTGCAATGAAACCTGAAGCTTTCATATACTTAGCTGTTAAGAACTCTAACGAACTTGAAGACTTTCTAGATACAACTAAAGAGAAGTTTAACGATAATATCATCGACCAAAATTATATGCTGAGTAAGGGACAGATTAAGTATAATCTGTTACCCATAACATAAAAATTTAAATAATTCTTTTAACCAACTATGAAAGAACTATTTTTTGTTACAAGTAACATTAACAAGTTTAATGAAGTTAAACAAATCATGGAAAAGGAAGATATTAAACTGTTACAGACCAATGCTAAAATAATTGAACAATAGATTTATTCAATCCTAACCTTCACAGGAAAATATTTAGAAACTATATCTTGAGTCCTTTTTAACTTAGTCTTCTCACGACCAAAAATCTGACCTTTTTCCCTTATGTCATTAGCAACAATTACAATTTCTTCATCCTCTCTCCTAACCTCCTTAGGTCTAATAGGATAAAGCAAATTAGAAACGAATTTTTCAGGAGCAGGGCTAAACTCATACACTTTGACATTCTTTTTCAGCATACTGCCAACCTTCCTTAGGTTCACAGCCTGCTTACCTAAAGCCAACCCCATCTGTCCTGGCTGGACTATGAATACTAGAGCATCTTCCATAAGAAAACAATCCTTTACATTAGCCCTAGTAACTTTTTCAAATAGGTTGATAAACCTAATAGTTTCCATATTGTAGCTGATCATTTTCTAGTAGCTTAACACTGTAATTGAAAACTGTTTTTTACAGATAAGACCAACTTCCTCATCTGGAACATCAAGTTCAACAACATCTGCACCAGAAAGTTGTGCATAGTGCTTAACATCCTGCCTGACTTTATCAGGACAATTGGATGCGAGAAAAACTTTGGCAACTTTTCCTTGCATTAGTTTTTTTATTGTCTTTTTTGTGCCATAAACCATCTCTTTTTCTTTTAGCGCTTGTCTTAAGTCTTCTATCATTTCATTCACCTTTCCTCTTTATTCTTGTTACTAAATCAGGTAACCCAGTACCCAATGGTACAGGTTGGTTAAGTATTACATTTTCAACGACTGAATTAAGGTTGTCGATTTCTCCTACTAATGCAGCCCCTACAATATGATTTATTGGTGTCTCAAAAGATGCTCGGGCAAGAACACTTTCCTTTTGGCCAGTTATACCACTTCTGGTTATACCTTTAACTTCTCCAGTGGTTGTCATTAGGTCTGCGATGAAAAGTATGTGCCTTACATCTATGTCTAGACCTTGATCCTGAATAACTCTTGAAGCCTCATTTATTATCGCCTGTCTAGTCGCTTCTATACCTAAGACCTTTAATGTTTCGAAGAGATCATTAGATATCGTCCTAGTTTCGTCAACTTCCGGGATCTCCAATGTTTTCTTCAGATTTGTACCTGCAGAGATTAACACAATCTCTCCTTCTTTTTTTATAGGTAATACTTCTGTTATCTTCTGTATGCCTTTTACATGAATAGCTTTAGCTTTCTCTTTAAGGTCATAGACCAAAGGCAAGGTATTTTCTTTTGCTTTTGATTTTATGATTATTAAGTCATCTGATTCTGATAGTTCAACATTTTTCATTGATGTTTTTATTGCCTTTATTACTTCCTCTCTTTTAAGGTCAATATCTTTCATCCTCTTCTTATTCAAGTTAATTTCAATCTGTAATTTAAGAATATTGATAGCAATGTTGGACATTACATCTTGAAGCTTAATTTCTTTTATCCTAGCAATTATTTTTTCCAAGTTTTTCTCATTTTTATTATGTGGACTCTTGAGATAGATTTCCATGGTAGGTGTCTTTATAGTTTTCCTTGCATCAAATATCTCTATCAACCTAGGAAGACCTAAAGTAATGTTTGCCTCAGCAACTCCTGCAAAGTGGAATGTACGTAATGTCATCTGGGTTCCTGGCTCTCCGAAAGATTCTGCAGTAACAATACCTATAGCTTCTCCAGGATTTATCTTAGAGTATTGGTATTTCTCTTCTAGCTTTGCGATTACTTTCTTAGCCTGTGCTTTTGTAAGCTTAAGCTCAACAACCTGCTTCTCAAAATCTCGCATAAGTCTTGCTGGAATCCTTTTCTTATATTCCTTGACTAGGTCTTTCACATCTACCATCTTATTCTCCTACGACCTCGCTTATAATCTTCTTGACATCGATTGTCCCATTATCACTTTTTGATACATCTATCCCATCATCTCCATACTTAAACTGAATTATGGACTTGTTTGCGTCCCTTACCGTAAAATCATACTCAATCTTCAAATCTTGTAAAGCATTTGCCAACCTTCTATACAGATAACCAGACTTTGGTGTTCTCAAGGCAGTATCCATTAGGGAATCCCTTCCTGTCATTGCGTGGAAAAAGAACTCTACTGGATTTAAACCTTTTTTATAGCTGTGCTTGACAAATCCCCTAGCTGTAGGAGACAAGTCTTTCTCCTGGAATAATGATAGTGTCCTATTTTTATAACCTTTTTCTATCCTTTTACCCCTCAAAGCCTGCTGCCCTACTAAAGCCGCAGTCTGTGCTAGGTTTAAAATATTTCCTTTAGCACCACTTTGTGCCATTATCAATGAACTGTTGTTCCCACCCCTACTCTTTCCTATTAACTCTCCTACCTTATTCCTCGCTTCGTTAAGCTTTTGTAATATCATTAGTTCTAGTGTCTCATCAACAGTCTTACTTGGGAAAGGTTTTAACTTACCTTTTCTAGCTTCTTGAATTGTAAGATCAACCTGCCTCTCAACATCAGTCAATGCCCTCTTGACTTTCGATGCTACTTCAGGCAACATATCTGCATCAGAGGTCTTTACAGTGAATCCCCTCTTCAAAAGATATGCAATACCTAACTTGAATATTTTACCAAATAAATCTACAGCTGTATTCTCATCATACAACCTATGTATATCTCTCAAGAGTGTACCATTTCCTTCTCCGATTGTATTTTTATCAATTATACCCGATAGTAACATACCTTGCTTTATGAGGACATAGCTATCTACATCACATTTTCTCTTAAGGCATACCTTACACTTCCTACAACCTTTAGAGTTC
Source organism: Candidatus Woesearchaeota archaeon (assembly GCA_964621125.1). Lineage (GTDB taxonomy): Archaea > Nanobdellota > Nanobdellia > SCGC-AAA011-G17 > GW2011-AR17 > CAZUKZ01. The sequence continues at coordinate 23,491 of CAZUKZ010000001.1, read as the reverse complement.
CCTATAAAGTTAAGATCATCAGGCAATAAAGCACTAAATACACCTTTTCCTGATACATTATCCTTAAACTTTTTGAATTTATCAACATTATATACACCTATGCTCATCAGCATTTGAACAGCCTCATCCTTCAACAATGACGCTTCTTTTGTTAATAGATAGTTCCCGCTTATGGAATCCTCAATACAGCCGATCACATTAAGTCCATCTTTTGGACTCATGATCTGTGTCTGGACTTCCATTAATATTTCAGCTTCTGCTCTAGCTTCTTCTGTCTGTGGAACATGAAGGTTCATCTCATCCCCATCAAAATCCGCGTTATATGGAGAACATACAGCAGGATTCAACCTAAAAGATTTACCAGGTAAAACCTTAATTATATGACACATTATAGACATCCTGTGCAGTGATGGCTGCCTATTAAAGACACTTATATCTCCATCAATAACATGACGTTCAACAATATCTCCTGGCTTAAGTTCCTCAAGGAGCTGCTCCTGTGTCTCTAGAGTTATCTTTTTCTTTTTTGTTTCATCTATTATGACATAGTTTGCTCCAGGATATATCTTAGGACCCCTTTTTATAAACTCTTTCACCCAATTAATATTCCATTCTGTTACCCTCACAGGAATGGTTAGTTCTTGTGCTATTTCTAGTGGAACACCCACTTCATTGAACTTGATTTTTGGGTCAGCTGAGATTACTGTTCTTGCAGCAAAGTTTACCCTTTTACCAGCAAGATTATGACGGAATCTTCCTTCCTTGCTTTTTATCCTTTCAGTTAAAGTCTTCAAAGGTTGTCCAGATCTATGCCTTGCAGGCGGAATCTGAGAAACAGAGTTATCAAAAAATGTAGTGATATGGTACTGCAAAAGGTCCCATAAATCCTCTACGATAATTTCAGGAGCTCCCGCATTTATGTTTTCAAATAACCTTTGGTTTATCCTTACTATATCTGTAAGCTTATGTGTAAGATCATCTTCTGCCCTTTCACCAGATTCTAAAGTAATAGATGGCCTCATAGTTACTGACGGTATAGAAACTAAAGTTAAGACTGTCCACTCTGGTCTGGCAAATTCAGGTCTCAATCCTAAAAGGAAACAATCTTCATCTGGAACCTTCTCTAACCTCGCCCTAATCTCTATTGGGCTTATCCTTCTAGCATCTTCCATAAAAGTTGTAGGTTTCTCTAATTTTACTATCTCTTGTTTAGTCTTGCAATAAGGACATTTTTTGTTAGTCTTGCTGTTTGCCTTAACCAATTTAACTACTTTCCTATAGCCTTCCAAATTTTCAGCTTCAACAAAATTATCTATTTTTGCCTTATACTTAGCTATAGTAGCTTCATCAAGTTTTAACCTTCCGCACTCTTTACATGTACACTGAAGGAAACTATAAATTATCTTGACATAATGTATGTGGATTACTGGTCTTGCAAGTTCTATATAACCAAAGTGACCGGTACATTCTTTCAACTTTCCACTACAGGTTTTACATCTCAATCCAGGATCAATTACACCCAACCTTATGTCCATAAGACCCCCATCAACAGGATAACCTTCCTTATCATAAAGTTCAGGAGTTACTATTTTGGCCGCAGATATTTTCTTAACTAGTTTCGGCGACATCAATCCGAAGACAATTTTATCAATTTTTTTGTAAACATTTTTTGACATTTTTTATTTCACCTAATACTTATTGGCAAGCTGTAGTTTAGGATATACTCCCAAAGCCTTAAGCTCATCCAATAACAGCTTGAACGCATAGCTCAATTCTATTGCAGTTATCTCTACATTGGCACCGCACTTCTGGCAGAATGCCCTATTTTTCATGCTATCATAAACCGCCAGCATTCCACAGTTCTCACAAATATGTAACGTTGCCTTATCTGAATCAAATCTCTCTTTCAGCAATAACGCAGCACCATGTGCTACAAAACAGTCCTTCTCCATTTCTCCTAACCTCAACCCTCCACCCTTACTCCTTCCCTCAATAGGCTGTCTTGTTAATAGCTGTATTCTACCTGATGCTCTTGCATGCATTTTGTTTGCAACCATGTGCTTTAATTTTTGATAATACATATTTCCTATGAATATTGTTGCTTCAAATTCCTCTCCAGTCACACCATTATACATTCTTTCTGTACCGTTTTCTCTAAAACCTAATTCCAAAAGTTCCTTCCTCAGATCAGCTTCAGCTTCGGCACTGAAAGTCGAACCATCTACAAACCTACCCCCAAGACCACCAACCTTCCCAGCAATAGCCTCTATTAAATGTGATATTGTCATTCTACTAGGTATACTGTGCGGTGAAAAGATTAAATCTGGTATAACTCCTGATGCTGTGAACGGCATGTCAGCTTCTGGTACTATTCTTCCAATAACTCCTTTCTGCCCATGCCTTGAAGCGAACTTATCCCCTATTTCAGGTATTCTTTGGTTCCTTAACCTTACTTGGACAAGTTTGTTACCCTCTTCATTCTCTGTTACAAGAACCATATCAACAACCCCATACTCCCCTTGCCTTATCGTGACTGAACTTTCTCTCCTAGTGTTTGCAGCTATGCTAAACTCTTCCAACTCACCTAAGAATCTTGGCGGTGAAGACTTACCTATAATTACATCTTCCTCATGGACTTTCGCTTCAGGATAGATTATACCATCTTCTTCAAGAAGTCTATACTCTTCTTCTGACCTATATCCCTTAACTTCCTTATCAGGAACACCAATCTCATCAACCAACCCTCCCTGATACCTCATTTCATCTACTGAGTAAGGCCTAAAGTAAGTTGACCTAGCAAGCCCTCTCTGTACTGAACCTTGATTTAATATTATTGCATCCTGCATGTTATAACCATCATAACTCATCAATGCAATGGTTATATTCTGGCCTGATGGATGCTTGTGGTACTTTGTTATTTCATGCATAAAAGATTGAACTATAGGTCTCTGAGGTGACTGCATAACACTTACATCAGTATCCATCCTCAGTAAAAAGTTTGATGCATAAAGTCCCAAGCCTTGCTTCTGACCTTTAGAACCCCTATTCAGCCTCGAGGACTGTACAAAATTTGCATAAGGTACCATTGAAGTGATTATTCCTAGGATTGTTACAGCGCTTATTTCTAAATGTGTATGGTCTTTTGTTATATACTTAGAAGCTAACGCAACATAAGCTTCCTCTTCTTCATTAGCATCAAGATATTCTATAATAGATTTGTCCACAAGATCTTGCCATGAAAGCTCTCCCTTCTCAAGTTTAGCTATGTGTTCTTCTGTCAACTTTGACTGTCCATTCTCAACAATTATTAAAGGCCTTCTTGCACGGCCAGTAGCAGTATATACATATATTTCATTGAAATCTTTATCATAATTAGCATTAACGCATCTAGGGAGTTTTCCTTTTCTCCTCTCTTCCTTTATGTTCTTGATAAAATCTCTAGGGTTCTCTGTTGTTCCCAGATACTTTTCATCCATATATACATCAACCATTATTAATCCTCACTTCTGTAAATTGAGACCTAAAGTCTCTAAATGCTTTTTCACTTTATCCTCATTGACTTCTTCTTGTGATATTTGGCAGAGCATAGCAAAATTTTTTCTCAAACCAATAGGTGTACCTTCAGGTGTCTCTATCGGACAAAGTCTGCCCCAATGCGTACTATGTAATTCTCTAGCTTCAAAGTTTTCTTGTGTAGCTGAAAGTAATGATACAACTCTGCCAAGATGTGACAATGTCGAAATGTAATTCACCCGGTCTATGTTTTGGCTTATACCTTTTCTTCCACCAACCCACGAACCTGTCGCCATCGCACTTTTTATCCGAGACGTCAACAGTTTATCTCTGATTATGATCTTTACTGAATGGAACTTACCCCTCTTAACTAACCTTTGGAAATTATACAACATATCATTGACCAATACTCTCATGTTTACTCTTATAAGATCAGCCATTAAATCTCCACTTAGCTTAAGTTTCTTGTTTTTGTAATGGTCCTTATCGATTGGCGATATGCCTTCCTTTGATACCCTTAAGAAATTTTTGATTATCTTACAAAGATTGTGCGCTTTCATAGATCGATCCTTACTTGTTATTCCAATATGTGGAAGCAGATATTGGTCAAGCTGTTCTTGCGCCTTTTCTATCTTTATCTCACGAGGCTGAGCCAACCCAATCTTCCTTGCCAAAAAATCCTGCGCATCCTCAGCAGTCTTTAAGTCTACAGAATTATATAGGTTTATGTATATCTCGTCATGCTCCTTTGTATCCTTACAGATAGCCTCCATTATCTCCTGATCCTTTGTCATACCCAAAGCCTTTATTACAGCGACTATAGGCACTCTCTTGAATCTTGTGAAAGATATGTAAATTATACCATCTTTCATGTGCTCTATCACATGAGGTATGCTATAGGATCCTCTACTAGAAAATACTTTTGCAGTATACAAACTTGGTCCAAGTTTAGTTTTCTGTATAAATACTTTATTCGGAAGTAAATCTTCAACAGTTATCAAAACTCTTTCATTTCCATTAAGTATGAAATAACCACCAGTGTCATTAGGATCCTCACCTTTTTCTATCAATTCTTCATCTTTAAGGTTATAAAGATGACAGTGCTTTGATCTTAGCATAATAGGAATCTTACCTATCTGTGTAGTGAACGATTCTCTTTGTATACCATCTATATGTGCACTAACTTCCAAAAACATAGGTGCTGAATAAGTTATATTTCTCAACCTAGCCTCAATCGGGTATATATCCCTTTTGGAACCATCAGCTTCTGTAATTTGAGGCTTTTCTACCCATATTTTATCGAATTTTATTTTGAAATCCTGAACATCGGCAGGGATGATTGTAGGTATAATTTCTCCAACATCATTAATTATTTTCTGTAATTCGTTTTCTATAAACCTATTGAAAGACTGCATGTTTGATTCTATAAAAGAATGGTCCTCAAAGTACTTCCTAATCAATAGGTGTGTGTTATGCATTGGATACCACCCTATAGAAATATACTGTACCTGATGTTGGGCTCAGACGCTCAATCCTGATTACATCTCCTAGTTTTACATCCAAATCCTTTATTGCTGGATCATTTTTTAGGATTCTTGGTAGTTGTTTTTTTAATATATTATATTTGTTAAGAATTGTCTCAATCTCTTTTTCATCAAGTTTTTTATGTTTAGGCACAAGTGCATGTGACTTTATGTCTATCGTATCTTCTGTTGTTTTTTTCTGCGCCATTGTGAAGAGCTGCCTTCCTTGATTTTTAAACGGACCGGACGGGATTTGAACCCGCGACCACCTGATTTCCTTCGTCTTCGCTTGGTTAAAAGTGTCACCTTAAAAACCTTTTGGTTTTAAGCAGGTGCTCTACCAAGCTGAGCCACCGGTCCAGTTTTCTGAATACGCCCTGACCGGGATTCGAACCCGGGTCGCAGCCTGACTGTGGCTTATTATTTTCAAACAAGCTTCGACAGGGCTGCATGATAGACCGAGCTACACTATCAGGGCATAATCCCCCTATTGCCTATGAAACTTAAGGTTTGGCCAGATTTAAGCTGGATTTGCCCCTTATTACATTTTTTAGACACATAGAAAGATTTATTCATTCTTACCAAAGCAAAATTCCCTTGTTTATAAACCTTTCGGTTTTTAGACATATTTCGAGATACTTAAACAATCTCAGGGTCCTATTTTAGTTCTTATTACAAGTTTTATACATTTCAAAGATGTTAAAACTATATAAGCATTTTGTCAGTAAACACCATATATCCTGTAGAGACCAATAATAATTAAATAGTCCATTTGATTACTTTTGCAAAGAATAGATAAAAATGGTAATTAAGATACTTGAACCTGTCAGCTCAAAAAACCCAGTTTATTTAGGACCATCTGATGAATGCTTATACAGCCGTGTTTTAAAAGAACATAATGGACGTACATTAGCCGAAATAAAGGAAGATGGATATAGGGTACAGGTGCATAAGAAAGGCAGTACAATTAAAGCTTTCACTCGAAGTAAAAAAAGGATCCTATTAGAGCTTTTCCCTGAACTATCATCTTCATTAGAAAATCTTCCTGATTGTATTCTTGATTGTGAACTTACAGGAGATAGGCTTGTTGGACATAAAGGATTTAAGGCAGTAGTCAAAAGATTTAGGCACAGGATGAGTGCTCAAGGTCTTCAGAAATATTTAGAGTCAGACTTAACTTCACAATTTCCCATCAGCCTTAAAGTTTTCGATACACTATTCTGGGAAGGCCACCCTTTAGTCGAAGAGCCATTAACAAAAAGACGGATTATTACAGAAAGGATTAGTGAAAAAAGAATCATCCCTAGTACACAGAGAATAATTTCTGACGCAAGTGAAGTATATGAATGGTTTGAGTGCCTTGTAAAGAAAAAGCATGAAGGGTTGGTATGTAAAAAACCAGATTCAGTGTATATTCCCAATTCTCGAGATTCTGACTGGATAAAACTCAAACGCACAGAAACTCTAGACCTAACAGTTTTGGGTGTATATATGGAAAATGGAGAAATATCACAGTTGTTGTGTGGACCATATAATCCTAACCAAGATTGTTATGAAACGGTTGTCAAGGTCAATGCTAAAAGAGAAGGCCTAAACCATAAGATTCAGAAAGCACTCAAAAGGCGTCTAAGGAAAACTGTTCCAAAGAACGTTCTTCTTAACCAAGTAATAGGTTCAAAAGGCCATATGCCTAGTTATTTTATCACACCTCAAAGATCAATTGTGGTCGAAGTAGCAGCTATGAATTTTCAGCGAGGAAAAAATTGGCACTCTTGTGGTTTAGAAAATGATGAGGCTTATTCGTTAAGGATAGGCTGGCTAAAATCTGTTAGGGATGACAAGAACCCTGAACAGTCTACAACAACTACACAAATTGCATTACATTATAAATTAGAACAGGATGCGTAAATTACACAAAATTCTTTAGCACAGCATAAATACCAGAAGCTAATGCAGTTTTCCAGTTAAGATAATCATTTGTAAAGCCTGATATTATTGATATTATGGCAATGAAAAAGAATATTTCAGCAATCATTCCAGAAACACTCCACTTAGGCTTTGCCCAAGGTGGAAATAAGAAATAAAGAAAATTATTTTTAGTCTTTAGTTTTGGCATCTCCTCTTTTAATCCTCCAAAAAATAAAAAATTTATTACATTACTGAAGTAGGCATGGTCCTGTAAACTTCTGCGAAAGACGGTGTGACAACAATCCAATCCTCTCCAAATCCGGCAATATCTCCATCAATGGCATCACATGTTTTCTTAAGTTTATTTACCACTCTTTTCAGTTCGATAAGATCCTTATCTTTCAATTGTTTGATGTTTACCAATGCAATCGTGTAACCTTCTCTTAGAGCATCCAAAGCATGTTTGACATCTGCAAACTCAGTTATGACAAATGGCTTCACTACAACTTTAGATTTGGTCGGTTTCTGGTCATTAGCATCGATTTCCAGATAATCCTCTCCAAATTCATCAGGGTAATCAAGATCTCTATTTGAAGCTCCTATAATTTTACTTTTGATTCTCTCCATCATATCTTTCATTTTATAATCCTCCGGATTAATTTAAAGTTTATTTTAACAGATATATAAAGATTTCTAGTCTAAAAAGGTCAATTCCTTCAAATACTCTCAAGAAGGCTCACTACATTCCATATTTGTGGCCGAATGTAAGCTGGTATGTTTACATCATCAGAAATGTCATCAAGCTCCTGAAGAGCTTTGTTTGTCTTTATCCTTATCTCTTTGTCCGGTTCCTGTAATGCCCCCATAGCACACCTAAGTTTCTTCCTAACATTTTTTGGGACACTTCCTTCCTGTTCTAACTGGGAAAGAGCCTCTACTAAATCAAGAATCATTTCTTCTGACATTGTTTATCCTTTTTACTTTTTTTTCTGGAGTACTTCCAGTACTTCAGCTTGTATTTTCTCAGCTTTTTCCCTAATGTGGTCTTCTTGCTTTTTTAAGCTTTTCAACCGTAGATCAATTACTTCTTTCTTTGAAGCTAAATCTTTCTTTAAGGTCTCCTTATCAGATGCTATCATTATAGAACCAACGACTTTATATATTCCTTCTTTTGCTGAATCAAGCTCTTTCAAGGCATTATCCAACTCGAGAGTCTGAGTTTGAAAATTTTGTTTCTGCATAAGAAAATTCTGCATATTTTGTTCTATTAACTGCAACTGATTGATTTTCTGTTCTGTCTCTTTATCCATTTTATGGCTTCCTCAAATTGACTTGACTTTTGAAGGTCTTTCTCTAGTCTTGAAAAGAATCTTACTTCCGCAATAAGGGCATCTTACTTTTTTCTTGATATACTCATATTTAATATCTTTTCCACAGTTGAAACATTTATATCGAGCCACTTTAGTCCACCCTATAAGCTTTACTAGTAAATGTTGATTCACATTTATTACAGTACCAAATGCCCGCAGAAAGTCTCTTTACAGATTTTCTACTACAATATGGACATTTTTGTTTTTGTCTCTGTACCTTTTCTACTATTGATATCTTAGCACGAAGCTTCTTTCCGTACCTTGTTCCAAATCGTCCTGCAGAACCAACTTTTTTTGTCATTTTAACATTACCTAGATTTTATATCTCCTGAAAGTTTGGAGGTCTTTATAAAGCTTTTGTTTTTGTTAATGATTTCATTGGTTTTTTTTGACTTTATAGACGTGCAGCTTACGTCCCGATCCCACAACCAAATAATCTTTAGATGGAGTAAAGGCCAAACAATCCACCCCATCATGAACCTCTTCTGTGACAACCTCTTCCAACGTCTCCTCCTTCCAATCTACCCTCATGAGACTCACCCCAGAATCATTGCCTACCACTATATGAAAGTCATCAGGACCAAATGCCAAATATTCGCCCTTGTTTCTGGAAGAGAATCCTTTTACTAGTTTTACATCAGATTCTGAGGTACGGAACTTATGCAATTTTGGACCAACATTAGAAGCTACTGCTAGATTATCTCCCCAATCATTGAAGCTAACATCAAAGCCATTTAAAGACTTCCAATAACCAATTCGTAAATTATTATCAATGAAATTCTCTGTAGGATATACCTCAAGAGTGTTCCCGCAAGAGATGGCAATGAGACCCATGCCAAGATTATCTGTGAGAGACAGACCTCTGACAATTGAACCCCAAGTTTTAAATTGAAGTTCTGTCAACTCCTGTTCAGCCCAATCTACAGAATAAAGTGCAATAAACCCAGGATCCATAACATTAGCCCTCCTTCCCCCAAAAGCCACGATAGAGGAATCTTGATTGAACGCTATAGCATTTATATCATTATTTGTATGGTGAAGGAAGCTGTACGAAAAATCAACCCCTCCTGAAGGTATGATCTGAGGGACAAAAAAGCCAAGTGCAGCACATGATACAGCCATATAATTGGGGCCTGAAGCAAAAGCTAAAGCCCTAATACTCACTTCCATTAATTCAGAATCAAAATATTCTAGTGAAAAAGGACTTTTCGTATCCTTGACTGGATTTGTACTTGGAGGCATACCTCTCATAGAAATCGTCCCAGCATGGTCCATCCAAGTAGGCCTTAAGCTAGAAAAATCCATCTTGAACCCCTCATCACCCCATCTAACACAACTATTAAATTTAGGATTCATCCAATCAGGACACCCATGCAGTTTTTTATCTTTAGTATCCATAACTCCAAGGAAACTGCCTTAACTTAATAAATTTTATTGAAAAACACCTAACTCATCAATCCCGTACAAGATCAGCCTTCCCATACGTCGTCTGCATTACTGGCAGTTCCCTCATGACAAATCTCATCACTTCAATCAAAAGTTTTTTATTCTTATGTGACTTAATCTCAAGAACATAAAATGGCTTTCTAGCCTGAACCTTATCCGCTGACACTAAAAGGTCCTTGCTATTCACGAACATCCTAGTAAATTTGACGTGTTGCTTCTCAGACTTAATCACAAAACTCTTTAACGCATTTTTAATCTTACTATTCTTCACCAGATTTATATCACCAACTTCATTTTTTTTCAAGAAATAATAGAGCTTCTCTTTTCTGGCTGGAAAAAATCTATGTTGTTCTAACTTTTCCCCTGATATTTCTGCTGCCCTTGTGAAAACAATCTGCGTAGTGCGCATCATACCTTTATTACGCTCACTCGTCCTCGACCTAATCCTTATCTTAGGGAGCCTATCAGAATAATGAGGCAACCTGTTATCTAAGTAATAATCATTGTATGTCAAAGTCTTAAAAAATTTAAGATTAAATGTTTTTGCAAGTAAATCTATATCTTCTTTAGGTTCCCTTTCGTTGCTTATAAAAAATCTAGATTCATAGTATGATTCAAATCCAAACCCTTTCCTTTTCATCTTTCTCTTGAAATTCCAAAATCGAAATTCAGTAAATCCCACCTCTGCTCCTGCCACCACGATAACAGCTATTACAAAGCTTGCTGCTGATAATAGCCATACTGGACTGCCAGCATAAACCTTTAATCCGATAAATAGCAATAAGATATAGATGGGATCATGAATTAAAATATCCTCAATTAAACTTGTCATCCCACCTCTGACAGCCTTCTTGAAATAGAAGAAAAAACTCTTTCGCCTTTTTCTTCTAGTAGTCTTATAAACCTTCCATGCATCCCTAAAATGTGCAGGAAAAAAACCTATTTTCTCAACTAAAGGACCAATGATAGATAACAATAAAACATTAGCTGAAAATAACGCCATGATTGTTGTACCAAAAACATTTATGATCATTGCTATAAGCTCATCTCTCCCAAACCTCTTGAACACGTTCCAAAAAGGACTTCCAGGAATAGCTATTGGTTCTTGTGATAATTTTTCAGAGCTTAAGTCAGCATAACCTTTCATAAGTTAAATTGTAATCAATTAACCAATAAATACTTTTCTATTTAAAAAAGAAATTTTACATTAACCTTGAATCATATCCAAAATCAATAATTCCTCATATGCCATTTTTAAACTAAACTAAAAATCTTTAACAAACTTAATAAATCAGTAATATCATCAAAATAAGTGATTTACAAAAGATGGTTTTAAAGAAAGCCTTAGGGCTATTATCATTTCTGGCTGCAGCAATTGGAGGTTGTGATTCGCACGTCATGGTTCCTCCAGATATATCCATAGAAGGAACTACGGAAAAGTTTGAATATAGACCTGGTGAGACAGTAAGGCTTTTATCAAAAGATCTAACATCTAAAACTTTAAAACCGGTTATCACAAAGGTTGACACAACTGATAAGATTAACAAAAGGTTTGAAATCTCAACAAATACAAGAACTTTCACCCCAACTGGAAAAGATTTAGTGGAAAAACGTTTATCAACAGTATTAAGTAATACACAAGAAGACAGAATGCATGTCATACTCCAGTATAATCAAAATCTAACAAAAGAAGAAAGGAAAAACTTAAAACAAAGAGGAATTCATATAACCCAACCCCTTTCATCCAAAACATACTTAGCGTCAATCCCTACAAAGTCAAAAGACTTAGAATCAATTTTAAAAACAACCAGACAATCCCCAAGATTTGTTGGAGAATTTAAAGCAGAAGATAAACTAGGCCGAATCTGGGATCGAACTGACACTAATAAATTAAAAGGATTGAACGTATTATTTCACAAAGATGTTTCATACGAAAAAGCAAAACAAATATTAGAAGCTGCTGGTGCAAAAATTGAAAATGAGTTTAAACTTGCAAAATCATTCGGAGTAACGGCTTATGCTTCATCAACAGAAGCCAACCAAACTTTAGCTAAAAAGCTTGCTGAAATTGACCAAGTACTTTTAGTTGATCAAGCTATCCCATTAAAATCAAATAATTTAAATGCAAGGGCTTTTGGAAAGGTTGATAAATTAAGGCAAGACATTGAAGGTCTAGATGGAACTGGAGTTACAGTACTAGTCTATGATGCCGGATATGCTGAAATTGAACATCCTGACGTTAAAGGTAGAACAAAAATGGCAAATGGGGAAACTAATTCGTACATGTATTCGTCTTTGCATGCTTCACATGTTAACTGTACAGTTGTTGGTGATGGTACAAGAACAAAGGAATTTTTAGAGGAGAGTTGTAAAGATTTAGACTCAGTATATTTTGACACTGACTTCAAAGCTTTATGCGAGGACTTTCTAAAATCACAAGATAAAAAAGCGTTTGAGAGATTGTTTAGAGGCATGGCACCAAACGCCCAAAGCATAACTGATGAGCATGGACCATGTAAAACATATTGCATGGTTGAAAATCCTAACCAAATTTTAAAGAAAAATGTTAGCGCTAGGGTGAAAGGAGCAGTTGCTTCGGGAGCTTCATTAGGGCCTAATGTCCGTATGAATAATTTTCCTTGTTGGCTATTAGGACACTATGATTCTGTTGCTACAACTATAGATCTGCTTGTAAGAGGAGATTTAGGATTAGAGATGGCGGTTTTGTTTTCCGCAGGTAATGAAAGGTATATGAGTCACCTATATAAACGGTGTTTGAAGGGCCGAGATAAATTCGGATTTTATACCATTGGAGGTGGACCAGCAGTTGCTAAAAATGTCCTTACAGTTGGAGCAACAATGCTAGATAAGGATGGCAAATTAACCATATCTTCATATACTAGTTGGGGGCCGTTGGATGAAACTAATCCTCGTGTAAAGCCAACCATAGTAAACTATGGCGGTGGAGAACACCAAGGGATGATTTCCTGTAATTATTCTGATTCATATATTGCAACATACGGAACATCCATGTCACAGCCTGCAACACTCGGTGTAATAGCCTTGCTTACTCAGGCACATAAGAAATTAAATTCAGACAAACTACCAACACCCCAACTACTCTATGCCTTACTTGTCAATTCAGCTGACGATATGGTAGCCAAAGATAATCATTATGTTGATTACAAGGCAGGGTTTGGACAAGTGAATGCTAGCGAAGCTCATAAACACATCATAGATGGAAAATCTGCTGAAAATACATTTAAAGAAACAGGTAAAGTCCATAGTTATTTTTTCGCTGTAAATAATAGTGAAACTGATCTTGAAGCGACTTTAGCTTATATGGACTACCCTGGAAAGTTTATCATGAATGATTTGGATATTGAACTCATATCACCTTCAGGGAAAGTGTATAAGCCCCATGTTTTGAATCCTAGTGAACCTAATAACTTAGCTAAACGGCAAAGGGACAGTGAGAATAATATTGAAAAAATTACTATTGATTCACGTTCAGAAAAAGAAGTGGGAATGTGGGAGGTGAGAGTGACTGCTTACGATATTGTTACAGGTGAACAATCTTACGCAATAGCATTTAGTGAAAAGCCCATGAAACCTGAGAAAGCGCTAGTTGTTAGAATGGATGAAGGAGATTTTGCAGTTGAAGGAAAGGTGGGAGTGGATGTTTCTTACTTAAAATGTATTGAAAAAGGAAATTGTTTTTGGATTAAGGTCAATGACACTACTTATGGTTCTAAAATTACTTTAGATCCTGGAGAAAGCCAGGCTTTTGATAATGTTTTGCCTGGATTTATTCCAACAGAAAGAGGCATGTATAAAATAAGGACCAGATTTTTTGATGAGGATGGTGATGTTAGCTATGATTTTGATGGCAATCCTGTAGAAGATACTACTTACTTTATCGTTAGACAAGGTTCAAAATTGGTTGAATAAAAATGGCAAAACTATATTTAATTGTTGGACAAGAATTTCAAAAGAGGGGAACAGTTGATGAATTAAATACTTTATTGGGTGAATGTGGTCTTACGGCCGACCCTTGTGAATCTGAAAGAAATTTTGAAAAAAAATGGAAGGTAGGTAATATTCGGAGAAGAACTGATCCTGAAGGTACTCAAAGATTTGATTCTATTAATATTAGATCAGATGATTTTATTTGTGGGATAATTATTGGCCATATCTTAGGTTATGGGTCTTCATCTGGAGGTATATCTCACTCGTATTGGCCAGTTTCGACAGATTTAGAAGAAATTGAGAGCATTACTCAGTCACTTCAGGATGACTTCCCTGATGCAAAAGTTTATGCAATGTATGCATGTGCAAAAGATGTTAGGAAAACTGATTGAGTTCAAAATGAAACGTGTAATTTACAAAAAGACAACTTTTAGACCAACAGGAGTAAGTCATGTTGAAGCTCAAATTAAATGTGTGTACTCATGGTAATTAAATTTTCAAAACAAAAGTACTTTGGCTTAGGTCGTGTGCCAATAGGAATAGGAGCTGTTATTAAAGGTTGGAACATTACAGAAGAACATTTTAGAAATTCAAATTTCCTTCCCGTTGTTGATTTTAGGGCTATGACTCCTACTTGCCCTCACGATTGTTTTCACTGCTTCACTGATAAATTAAAGAAAACTCTCAGTCTTGATGAAATAAAAAGGGTTATTGATCAACTTGCAGAAATGAAAACAATAGCTATAGATTTCCTAGGCGAGGGTGAACCAACAATGGATAAAGATTTTTTTGAGATTATTGAATATGCTTCAAAAAAAGGAATCCAACCAATAGTTTTTACTGATGCTACAACAAAATTGCGAGATATTGAATTTGTAAGAAGAATCCAAAAATCTGGAGCAAGCGTTATTCCTAAGTGTGATAGTCTTTGGGATGAAGAATATCAGAACTGGGTTGTTGGAGATAAAACTGGAAGGTTTTTTGATTACCGAAATGAAGCTATCCAATTATTGATTAAAGAAGGATTTAACAAAATTGCAGAAGATGGAACAACTCGATTAGGTTTTGATATGGTTGTTTCCAGAAAAAATATGCATGAAGTAGAAAAAACCCTGAAGTATTGTAGAAATAATAATATCTGGGTGGTATTTGCCTTTTATCTTCCATCTGGAAGAAGTGGAATGCAAGAATTTGATAAAAAATTAATGCTTACAAAAGAAGAAAAAAATCAGATTTATAAAAAAATTAAAGAAATTGATGAAAAAGAATATAGATTTAAACACATAGTCATCAATAATTTTGGAACCATACCTTGTGTTGAGTTTATGCAAATTTATGGAGATGGAAGAGTAAGCCCTTGTCCTGGAAATGAAACAATAATTGGAAATGTCAAAAATGACTCCATTAAAGAATTGAAGAAAAAAATAATTAAAAAATGTCCTGCACATGACCTAAACACTTTTGATGGATATTGCCCCTATAGAGAAAAATTAGATATTTAAATATCACTGTTGACTTAGACCTAAATAAGTCACCCTATGTATTTCCAAGGATTGTCTAAAAGATTTTTAAGCTGAGGTAACATAGAATAATTTACATAATAGATGTAGTCATTAACTGGATCTTTATGACCAAACTCACCAACCCTCAATGCCCGCCTATAGAATTGAGTAAGATTTCTATCAACCCAACGTACCATCCTTCTCAAATCTTTTTTTGAAACGGGAGCGGCATGAGCCCCAGTGCTAAGATTGGCAACATTGGATCGATGTGATTCACTTATAGGATCAGGAGCAAGCCTAGCATACGCACCTACATGGTTTATATCTATGTGGCCATTATGGCTATGTACTGTTGCGATATAACGTATAGATCCAGAATGATCCTTTCCCGTTTTAGGGCTATAAAAGGCTTTTGATTTTATGTATGGCTGAACAACTACACAATCTTGTGCCTTTAAGTAATTCATTTGCTTGACCAAATTCTCATCATCAAAATGGCTTTCCGGTTCACTTAAGATTGAGTCAAGGTCTTTCCTAAATTTTCCATCGCTATTCACTAAACGAGCTTTATCTAAGACAACAACCCCTTTGCCACAAAATCCCTGAGCAGGCTTGAAGACAACTTTTGCACCCCTATAAGACTTAAAGAGTTTTGCAAGACTATTTTCCCTAAAAGAGGTAGCGTTAAATTTATTTATCCAATTGGACCTAACCATCCCTCCAGGCATAAAGATCATTGACAAAAATTTGTCACAGGTAAGTCTTTCTATAACACGAGGGTTGACAATTAAGTATCGATTCCAATCAAAAGTAAAACGCTCACCAGTATTGTTCCATATCACTCCTTCTGCGGGTCCTAACCCATAAAAACCTCCTTTATTTTGCTCTTTGTTTAGCTCAAATTCTTCTGAGGACATCTCTCCCATCTCTTCCCCTATAATTCCACGCAAAATCTTATTAGCTTGCTCAATTTCTTCTTGGCTTGCAATCCTAACTCTATGATAATACTCTTTATCAGATGCTTCTGAAATACCCATAGATTTTTTCCTAGCTGACATAAGGATTTTATCGAGAAACCTTATCTCTACACCATACTTCTCAGTACAAGCGTTACGTTCCTCATTACGTGAACTATAGTCATAAATCGTAACAGGTAACCCAAAAGAAGCGAAGTGGCTAATAACTCTTTCTCTTGCAAAGTCTTCACCATAAGCTTCTTTAAACCCTTTTGTTCCCGCATTTTGGCCGTTAATCTCAATACATGTTATATTGCCTTCTGCGTCAATTATCAGGTCTAATCCTATATAAGCTAAAGTTGTACGATAAGCATTCATATCGCAAGCTGTCTTAAACTCATCATAATAACCTCTTGAGATTAAAATATCTGCATTTACCATCAAATAGTAGGGAAAAACTCTCTATTTTTAAAGGTTATGGTTTTTTACCCCCTAAAACCTTATAAAAAATAGGATAAAAACTCTTAATGATATGAGTAGTGGAACGGTACCTTATAAGCCCATAAAATTACCAGATATACCACAACTTCACTTTAAACCTACTCTGGGCAGAGTTAGATCTTTATTTTATGGGGTTCTTGCAAGACTCCGCCTTAAGTCATATGATGAATCAGAAAGAGGGTACCTTGATAAAAGGTTTATGAGGGACTTAGAGGTTGCTGAGAAAGAATATCAGGCAGTTAAATCAATGTTGGATCAAGCATTCCAAACATATCAAGTTCAATTACAAGCACATGAAGAAAGGGAATCTAAGATTAACAGTTTTGAACAGTGGTTAGAGGCCCAAACTCCCTTAATTATAGAACTCCAAACAGAAATTGGAGCCTTAAAATCCGATCTTGAGCAAATATTGCAAAATCCCATTAGGTTTGGTAATATCAGTGTACAGACCAAAAGCCTTGTTTCTTTAATCAACAAAGAAAGCAAATCTAAAAAAGAATCATTAGCCAAACTTGAGAAAGATATAAGGGATACCCAAGTCATGCTTCAAACCTATAAAGAGCTCCATGAAGATGAAGAGAGATATCTTGAAAGTGTCTGGCCTGCACTAGATAAAAAAAGAGGCAGGATACTCAAAACACAAATAATCCTAGAGGAAGCTAAAACTTCGGGTATGGCAAGAGCTATGTTATATGCCTCGCTAAAAAGAATTGAGGCTATGAGTGATGCGACTGAGAATGTCAAGGAAGACATGGCTCGCTTAAAAGAAGCTGTTGTAGAAGAGGCTGCAAGAGTTGAGCTTAATTGTGACATTGAAGCGGAACAGGAAACGTTCATGCTAGAGGTACATAAGGAGTTGGAACATGACTGAATTCAGATCACAATATATGCAGACCTTAGCAAAGGACTTTACTGAACTAAGTAGATTAGAGGAACGCTTAAAGGATGGAGACTTAAGACTCGTGCCACAAATATTAAGCACTATACCTGAGATTGCTAATAAATACAATTTTAATATAAAGAGTAAACTGACTCTTGCTGCAACGTTCATTGATTTGATATATTTTTGTACATATGATGAAGAGATGAAATTCTATAAAAGAGGTTTGCCCAGGCCCAAATTTCTAGTTGATAGGTTTCACACATCTTGCAATGCAGCTATGTCTGTAGCGTATTTCCTTTTGGGGAAAAAAGATCGTGCGGAAAAACTACTTGAAACAGTACAGAGTAAGGGTTTTTTCACACCAGGAACTAAATTGGTTGTTAATAGTGAT
Source organism: Candidatus Woesearchaeota archaeon (assembly GCA_964621125.1). GTDB lineage: Archaea > Nanobdellota > Nanobdellia > SCGC-AAA011-G17 > GW2011-AR17 > CAZUKZ01. Next base: position 5,529 of record CAZUKZ010000001.1, on the reverse strand, counting down.
AAATTTCAGCGAAATACTCCTTCTACATTCCCTAATGCGTTAGTAGCTATAAGCAATGCTCTTCTTGGTCATCAAGATAGGGCAGAACGTATAGTTAAAGATTTAGAAAAAAGACACAAAAAAGCGGAAGGTGGCTTTAGGGCAAAGGCACGTTGTCAAACACTTAGAACACGAGCTAACGCTGCGATGGCTGTTGCGTATTCTCTTCTAGGAAGGAAGGAAGAAGCAGAAGGTCTTGTTGGACTTATAGATAATAAAATTGGTATTAATAACGATGGCTTAGTTAATTTTAGTGAAAATAACTCAAGCATATGGACATCAGCAAATGCCATTTATGCTCTCGCATGCTTTAGTGTTGGTAGACATGATCGAGCAGTCCAAAATAGTCAGGCCTTAGATGCTATTATGCCTCAATCAAATTCTCTATTTTGGGAAAGGACAACTAAAGACAGAATTACAACTACATCTAACGCTCTTGTCGGAGCTGTATATTCTGTGTGTTGCGCAACAAGCCAAAATATAAACTTCGAGTCTGACCCAGTGACTGAAATAAAGTCTTTAGAAGAGTTACAAAGACATTCATATACTGAAGTCATGGAAGGATTAGAAAAGGGGAAGATAGTTTTAGGGATTGATCTACCCAACGACTGATATTTATAGCCTCCTAGATTGAATTTTTATGCAAAAGATTATAAAGATAAAATGAAAATCCCAACCGCAGCAAGCTGCGGGGTATTATACCCAAAACGGAATAAAAACTAATTTAAGTAATTAAAATGGAAAAAATAAAAATAACTCCCCAAGAATTTTTCGAACGTCTTCAGGGTAATTTTGGTCTTACCGACGTCATAATCAGAACAGTGGATCTTAATAGTTCTTCTGGTCCAAACATAAGAATTGATGGATTAAAAAAATATCGTGGTAGTATAACTCACCCAGAATATTTAACATTAGGTGAGTTTAAGAAATACGAAGAAATGATTTGGTATGAAACACCAAATTCTTTAAAAATTGAATTTGGTATATTAACTGGAAGAACAAATACTGGTCAAAAAATACCAGATCCATTTAAGAGCCAAATCAAATATTTATTTGCAGAAATAACTGCTAGTCCCGAAGGCACTTATATTGAGCCAGTACGAATTGGTTCAGACATTCCCGATAAACACTTTATGGGAGATAATACTAATCAGTGGGATATATATCATTCAGTGGACAATACTTTGTGCTGGAGTAATGAATTATCAGACCTAGCGAATGATTCAGAAGTAAAGACGTCTAAGCTTTCCCCCTAGTAATGAATTAACTTTATATTGAATCTTTTCTTTTCATGCTAGGAATAAAGCACCTACCCTTGTTATTGTATATGTCATTTTGTGGGATATGGTATTCCTCCAGTCTAAGAATTAATAAGCCTTTGTGGCTACAGCGCATATAGAAAGTAGTATAACTGCGCGAGCCGGGATTTGAACCCGGGTCTCAGCGTTGGCAACGCCAAATTATAACCACTAAACTACTCGCGCTATAAAACTCATCTAAAACAAATAAAGTTCATATATAAACATTATGGTTTTCACACCTCAAAAAAGCACAATTCTTATAAATTTACCTCTACATATTTTAATAATCATGGGAATTGAACTTCACGTTGAGCCAAGAAAGGTTTATTCATGGGAAGAATTCACCCAGTTCAAACCACCCTTCTCTATAGCATTAGATGGGTTTGTTGATGGACCTACTCAAAGAGACACCAAAGGCCCTTATGCAAATTTTGACCATCATTCACAAGTAGATAGGATGGTTACACGTTCCACCTCAGCGCAAGTCCATATGGAAATTAATATGGATCTATTTGACACGTTCAAAAAAGAAGGCATCCCTCATGCTAATGTATTCATAAACGACCCTGATGAGGATACTTGCCTAGCATACTGGCTACTGAAAAATCATGATTTAGTAACCCATCACGCCCAACCCAGAATTAATAGATTAGTTTACTGTGAAGATATGCTAGACTGCACAGCCGGAGCATACCCTTTTGGCGAAACAGGATTTAGAAGACAAATGGCATGGATTTTTGAACCATACAATAATGCAAGGTTCAAGGGACAAATCCAGAAGATGGAAGATACAGAGATGCGAAGTATCATAGAATCTGTAAGTGGCAGAATATCTGAACATATCTTTGACAAAGGAGGAGAAATTGCTCTAGAAGGACATTATAAAAAAATAGGGGGAGGCCAAGGATGGACAATGACACAAGAGACAGGGCCAGCATCAAGAATGGCAATGTACAATGATGGGATAAAGGCTTTTGTAACATTGGTCTCTGAAAAGGATGGATCTTTCGTATATGTGCTAGGAAGAAAATCACCTTGGACCAAATTTGACATTCCAAAATTTTACGCAATGCTTAATGAACAGGAAAAAGAGATTGTTGATGAGAATAATAGATGGGGCGGAAGTGACATAATCGGTGGTTCACCAAGATCAACAGGAAGCAAAATCCCTCCAGACGAACTCCAAGAAATAATTAATTCTGAGATTTAGTAGATTCCTTCTTCTCTTTAGGTTCCTTCTCAGGAGGCAAGGCGCTAACAGAATAATCTTTAGAAGGAATATGGCCTTTTTCAGGAGGCAATACTACCTTCCCTTTATCCATAGCAGAGACCTCCATCCCTCCCCCCAACACTTCCTCCAACTCTTTTTTCTTAGGCACCTCCAACTCTTTCTCCACTTCTTCAAGAGATTTTGGTTGCACTTGTTTCTTAACATCCTCTGGTGAAACATTAACCTTGATCTTTTGCACTCCCAATTCAACAGAAGAAGATGGTTTTTCAACATTAGGCTTAGCCTCACCAACCACAGCTTCTTTTACAACAGTCTCAGGACTTTTTGGAACAATAGTCGCACCAAGAACTTTTGGTTTGATCTTTTCATGTACAGGCATAGCTTTCCCTTCCACCCTATCAAAAGCCTCATCAATAGCTTCTAAAGGCCAACCAACCCCAACAAGAACATCCTTAATCTCTTTCTTGCTGTGCCCATAAAACTTATTGTACTTGATATAATCAACAATCTGTATAAGCAACCTTTCCCTTTCAGCAGAAGTCATACTCCCACCTTCTCAACAATAAACCTTGAACTCACTCCACCTATGCCTTTAGTTATCTGTATCTTAAACCCTTGGAACATCACATTTAATATCGGCTTCTCATCCGTAAGATCATTGCCAGTAGCCTTAGCCAACTTCATCAATAACAAATTCAATTCATTCAGGTCTGGAAAGACTATATTAGTATTCAGCTTCCCAGGCAGACCATTATATTTTACAGATAAAGGCTTATTGACACCTTCACAATATATCCCTCTTACTTTAGGGTCATCCATTAGGATTTCAATACGGTTGAAGCCAAAAAAATCCCTTTTCAGATAATACTTTGCAGCAGTTATCATATCTGCAATATAAGATTTGCCCAATTTCTTAGTGGCATTCATAAGATATTTTTCTAAAAGCTTATCATCATTTATGGCTTCCCTGTTCTTCTTCACTTCTTTCCTCATCTCATCTTTGACAAACAGAAGTATGGAATCTTCTAAAATAGGCTCAAAAGTACTAAGTTTTACTTCACCCCTATCATCCTTATCAACAAGCACACCCACAGGTCTGCCAAAAGCATTCACAACATATTCCTTTTTTTTAAAATTAGAAGACGTTTCAGGAACAACTTCTTTCACTGGCTTAGGAACATGTTCAACCGTACTAAAGATTTCCTTTACATTCGGTGGAGGCATTGGTGGTTTAGGCATATCTTTAGATTTGGGTTTTTCGACCTCTGGAAGTTTCTCCTTTTTAATCTTCTCAATAATTTTAAGTTCTTTCTTTTCTTCCCTCTCTACACCCTTCAACTCTCTTTCCTTATGCCTAAGATCATCCTTCAGATCTTCCAAGGACTTATCCTCATCAATCTTCTCATCAACCTCTTCCTTCCCTTCTTCCTTTTCCCAAACCTTCACAATCTTATGGAACTTTGGACCCACTTTAAACAATGCATGAGTGAAAGAAGCTAAGATATCTGTCTCTACAGTAGGATAAGGTTTTTTTCCAACAACTTCAAGAATTTTTGCGATAGTCTCCTGCTGTTCCTTCAATGCTTTATCCAGCAAAAACTTTATCGCCATTTTTCATCTTAATAATTTAATATTCCCCTTCTTTCTGTCTCTGAAATGAACGTGGAGCAAAAGCCGTAGGTGCTGTCTGTTTTTCCCTTACAAACTTCTCAAGCATAAGTAAACCCTTAGCTATGTTCTTGTTCTGTTCGAGAAGATCATCAAGCTTTACTAATAAAGGATCCTCATATTTACCTTTCTTTATGTGCTCTCCCGCCTCAGAGAATAATTCGACCATGCCCTTGACACTCTTTGTTAAGTCCTTTACACTTATCATCAGATCCACCATCTTATGCTGAAGATTAATATTCTGTTCTACAAGGTCTCCCATAAGTGCATCAGAAGTCCCCTTAGAATGTTTAGTAGTGTGTGTAACCATGTTTACCCCTCTTTTAACAGATTAATTCAAGAAACACAGATTTATAAAACTTTTGTTTGTTTGTAGGATATAATTGTAGGAAATTTTAAATAAAAGGTATTTAAGCCAATTAATTACATGGCTAGCCATAATTTCATAGAAGATATTAGTGGATGTTGGAGATCTCATTATGTCGGCCCAACAAAGCTTGCAAGAGTTCCCGTAAGAAACTCTGAAGTTAATGTTGAATTGTTAAAACTCTTTCCAGAATTAAAAGAAGAATGTGGTACAATGTACGTTCCAAGGCAACTTACAATGGGGATGCCTTCTGATTTAGTGAAGATGATCCAAACTGGAGGGAGGACGTTTCTAAATTGTAAAAGAGTTGAAATTGATTTGAGTTTATTTGGATGGGGTGAGCCTGGAGAAATACAAGAGTTCGCTTTTGAAGGAAAGGGTTGTGGCGCTATAGACTATTGTGTTGTTCAGGGAATGGAAAGAATACTCGAAGATAGTTCATTGAAGATATACCATGATATTGCAAAAAGTTATATTGTAACGGCCAAAGGAAACCGGAACCGACCTGAAAAAGGATTTCGCCTATCCATAGACCGTGAAAAACATACTGAGCGCCCTTACGGCGGACAGGATAAGGACATTGCCCTCTCCTCCTTACAGTTTTCAAGAGACGCTTTCAACAATGAAATTTACAGGATAGTCAAATTCGCCCCAGTATTTGAGGTGCCTACTATGCCTAGGGGAGTTCTCTCAAGATTAGAAGTACTATCAAGAAATATAATAGATATATCTGGAAAAGAAATCTACCATGGACCCATAAGCCAAGAGAAGAGGCTTATCCCTTCAGTTCTCAGAGGGAAAGCATTCATAGAAGCAGACAACCCTACACTCCTTGGACTTTGTAGAAGTTTAGAACCCAACCCTGAAAAATTAAGAGAAGTCTATAAGAGATTATTGGCTGATGTTCCAAGATTCCTGAAAGT